>NZ_CEZJXU010000292.1:0-3322 GCF_983023055.1 Dethiosulfatibacter sp.
GGATTGAGTGGTAATGAAAAAACTGGACCTCAGACTTCTGAGGATGATAAGGCATTCAAAGGGTCAGTATATTTCAATATTAATTGTTGTAATTACTGGACTCTTCATGTATACCCTAATGAACAGTGCTGCAACGAACCTTGAAACCTCACTGCTTGAATATTATGAAATCTCAAACTTTGGCGATGTATTTGTAGACGTAATGCAGATTTCCGAAAAGAATGCACTGGAACTTGAAGGATTAAAAAATGTTGAGGCTGTTGATGCCAGAATTATTTTTGATGTACCTGTAATTACTGATAACAAGGATGAAAAGGTGAATCTTAGGCTTGTTTCTGTTGATGGGAAGTCAAATAGTATTAGCAAGCTTTTTCTTGAAAAGGGAAAGCGGGAAATTAGCAGCAGGGAAATACTCCTTCATACACAGTTTGCTGATGCAAGAGGCATTGAAATAGGAGATGAAATAGAATTAAGAATTTCAGGCAGGAAATACACATTCGAAGTCAAGGGAATGGTATCTCATCCAGAATATACCTATGTAATGGAAAACGAGCAGACCATCTATCCAATTCCTGATAAATTCGGAATAGGCTTTATAGAAGAGGAATATCTTGCAAACATATCGGGAATGACCGATAAATACAATGATATTGTCATAACTCTTGAGGATGAAGAGAAGTTCAGTGAAACTGAAAAGCTTCTCGAAGACAGGCTTGATAAATTTGGTCTTAGAAGGGTAGTAGAGAAGAAAGACCAGCTCAGCAACAGACTTGTCCATGAGGAAATAAATGGGCTTAAACAGATGTCTGGGTTCATCCCAGTAGTGTTCCTTGCAGTGGCTGCTGCCATACTGGCTGCAATGATTTCAAGAAATGTAAGAAACGACAAGGTAATAATTGGAATACTTAAGGCACTGGGATACTCCAGGTTGAGAATTCTTTCACATTATACAATGTATGCAGTAAGCATAGGAATAATTGGTGGAGGATTAGGAACTTTACTTGGAACAATAATGTCCGGGTTTATGACGCAAGTATATCTTCTATATTTTTATATACCCTTGCTTAAGGTTGCTTTCTATCCTGCCAATATAATAACATCTATTGTATTATCTGTGGTGTTTTGTATAGGAGCAGGTTTGGTGGGCTCACGTGATGCAATGTTGGTAACACCGGCAGAGGCCATAAGGGATGAGCCTCCGCAGACTGGACACAGGATACTCTTAGAAAGAGTCAAACCTGTATGGGAAAGGATTTCTTTCACCTGGAAGATAGTTTTCAGGAACATTTTCAGAGAGAAGAAAAAATCCGTTTTTATAAGTTTGGGAGCGGCATTTACCATAGCAATGAGTTTAATGACGTTTTGGATATCGGATATGATGACTGTAGTCTTTGAAACACATTATGGAGAATTCCTATCAATGGACTACAATATAGATTTTATTAGTCCCATTCACGAAGATTCCTTGAAGGATCTTGAAAAGATTCTTGATATTGACGGAATCGAAGGAAAGATGGAGATGCCCTATGAACTTCAATATGGAAGAAATGAAAAGTTTGTAAGCGTTATAGGACTTCATAAGGATACATCATACTATAATTTTGAAGACTTCTATGGAAATAGGATTGAACTTCCTGATGAGGGTATGCTGATATCTTCAAACCTTGCAGGGATACTGGAGGTGGAACCTGGAGACAATATTCTGGTGAAAAACTTTATTCCTGGAATGGATGATGAATATATTGAAATTGTGGACATAATTGACCAGGCCCTCGGCATAAACGGATATATGAATATCGACTATATGGAGGACAAGCTGGCAGGTAAAAACCTTGTAAACGGTGCACTTGTTGATACGGATAAAAACATATCCGAGGAGCTTGGAGACCTTAAAAATGTAGGAGGTGTACAGTCACTCCAGGATATGAGGGATCTGTTCTTCGAATATCTAGATTTGGCGGTAGCAAGCATTTCTGTAATGGTTGTGTTTTCAGGAATACTTGGATTTGTAATAATCTACAGTATGACTGTACTCAGCATCAATGAAAGAAGGCTTGAATTTTCTTCCCTGAGGGTTTTAGGATTTACAAAAGGGGAAATTTTCGGAATAATCTTAAAAGAAAATGCTGTAATGTCGGTTGTAGGAGTAATCTACGGTATCCCTTTGGGCAAGGTGCTAATCGATGCAATGAGGACCATTTACGTTACGGATCTATATGTATTTAATGCACCAATTACAATTAAAAATGTCATTTATGCTATAGTATTTACAACGATATGTTTGACATTGGCACAATTGATAACATACAGGAAAATAACAAATCTTGACTTTATAGAAGCTCTTAAGAGCAGAACATCATAAAATAGGAGGTAAGTGATTATGAAAATCAGCAAAAAGAAAATAATAATCATAGTGATAGTTGCAGCAGTTGTATCAAGTATAGGGTATTATGCATATAACCAGTCCTTGAAGGTAGGAGACGATTTCATTACTGAAACGACCCAGGTAGGAGACTTGAGCAAATACCTTGAGGAAAATGGCGAAATACTTTCTACAAACATCAATACCTTCTATAGTGATGGAATGAAGAAAATTAAGACAATCAACGTAGAAGTAGGCGACATTGTGAAAAAGGGAGATATACTAATTGAATTCGATTCCACCATAGACCTTGAAGTAGAAAGGATCAACAAGGAAATAAAGGCTCTTGAAGCTACCTATTCCGAAGCAGTAGTAGGTGTTGACTTCGAGACACTTAACGGAATCAAGCTTCAGATACAAGGGCTTAGAAATTCCCTGACATTAGCTAGGGAAGAGTATGACAAGGCTCTTAAACTGTTCAATGAAAATGTAATGACAAAATCGGAAGTAAATATTGCTGAAAATATGGTATTGCAGCTTGAAAACCAGATAGCAGTTCTAAACAACCAGTACAATCAACAGGCCAAGGGAGTATCTGGAAATATTAAGAACCAGTATGAGGCACAGATAGATAGTCTGGCAATATCTCTTGACATACTTGATAAACACAGGGAAGGATATGTACTGAAATCAAACTTTGACGGGACTGTAACTGAGCTTAACGGCTTTGTTGGAAGCATGCCTATAATGGGAACACTGATACTTGAAATACAGGATGAAAGCAGCCTTGCAGTATATGCTGATTTCCTAGTAGACGAAGCGGCACAGCTCAAGAATGACATGAGTGTGGATATTGAAAACTCAGATTTGGAACTTGAAATCAATGACCTTAAAATTTCACAGATTTATCCAAAAGCAGTTGCCAAAATTTCAGAGCTTGGAATCGAGCAAAAGAGGGTC
>NZ_CEZJXU010000293.1:0-3314 GCF_983023055.1 Dethiosulfatibacter sp.
AGCCACATCAACAAGATTATAAATCTCATCATTAGCTTTATCCACTAAAGCCTCTATAACTGGATCTACCTCACCTATAGCTGCAAAAGCGCTTATAGACGACACCATAAGCAATACAACCACCATTAATACAACCGAAATTCTTTTTTTCATACTTCCTCCTAGTTTTTTGAGTGAAGTATTCCTATTCATCGATATCCCTTGATTTTCTACTTACAATTAAATTCATTGCACTAAAAAATACATTGGATACCCAATGCACAGAGAATCTTCACTGCCTAAATTGGGTAAACCAGCCGTCATAGATATTACTCCTTAGACCTGTGCTTTTGCGTCTCCGATTTTCATCGAATTTGCCTTTTTCCACATTTAAAAATAAATGAAGAAATATATTAACTTTTCTGGTTCACTAACATTATATAGTATTATGAATCATAAATCAATATTTCTGCTAAATTTTACAAAAAAGATGAGATTAATAAAGTTCAGTATTTAGTTATGTATTTATGAGTTTATTGTCTGGTAAGTACAGAAAGTGCCCTGAGACACTTTCCATCCTAATACCAATTCTATATTGTCTGGTAAAGTTGATTTACAATTTAATAATTCCCTTCTTTAAGCTCGAAATATGCTTCAGTCTTAAGACATACCGGACATTTCTTAAGGGCGGAATTTCCTTCATGGACATAACCACAAGCTCTGCACTTCCATCTGGATTTCCCTTCTTTTTTAAATACTTGTTCATTTTCTACATTTTCAAGAAGCTTAAGATATCTTTTTTCATGCTCAACTTCAACCTTTGCTATCATCTTAAATGTAGTGGCAACAGCCTTGAAGCCTTCCTCTTCTGCAATCTTTGCGAATTCGGGATAAATCTCAGACCATTCTTCATTCTCACCAGCTGCAGCAGCCTTAAGGTTTTCAGCAGTAGTTCCTACAATTCCCGCAGGATATGCCGCATTAATTTCAAGACCTTCTCCTCTTTCAAGAAACTTGAAGAACCTGTATGCATGTTCCTTTTCATTTTCCGCAGTTTCCAAAAACAAAGCTGCTATCTGCTCAAATCCTTCTTCTTTTGCCTTTTCAGCGAAGAAGGTGTATCTCATTCTCGCCTGTGATTCACCTGCAAATGCCTTTAATAGATTCTGTTCAGTTTTTGTTCCATTGCATCCCATAAAACTACCTCCAATGTTTTCTTATGAAAAGGTTATCAAATACTGATGCCAATGTCAATAAATAGAACAGGTATTTTTTATTTTAGATATTATTAGTGAATTATCATTGGAATCCTTAAAAAAACTGATATAATAAAAGAAATACAAAATTCAAGGAGGAACACCACATGTCAGGAAAATTCGAAGTATATGAAGACAAAGCAGGAGAATTCAGATTCAGACTCAAAGCATCCAACGGTCAGGTTATTGCATCAGGTCAAGGATACAAGACAAAAGATAGTTGCCTTCATGGAATAGAATCAGTTAAGAAAAATGCTGCTGATGCTAAAATTGTAGAATTAGAGAAATAATAATAAAAATCAAAAAGTCCGCTTCGGCGGACTTTTTTTATTTCTAATCATTCTAATACTCTAAATTTTGTAAATCAGTTTATAATCAATGTTCTTCCTTTATGAATTTGTAAACTGTATATCCAATATCTCCTGCCACTAAAAGAGCCACTATACCATATACAAACTTCATCATAGTAGACAAAATCTCGAACACATCCGCCAGGTTCTCACCTGCAGCATCACTTACTGCTACCAAGCTGTCTGTATTGAATATTCCAGGTCCTGATATCATATAGATCAGAACTGCAATAATGAACATTAAATTTACAAGTTTTACTATCCTTGTGACATAGTTCCATTTTCCTATCCTTATTAATATTATGCTATTAACCAGAGATATTCCCCATATTATATTCCAAAATGGAAGATATGCTTCAAGGGCGGTTTTTGACAGTGAAGGATATGACATCCAACCGCTACCATCACTATAGAATACCGCTACTCTTTCAGGATAGGCATTAAATAAAATTAATGCAAGAACTATAAACATGATGTTTACAATCTGCCCTGTCCTTCTGATCTTATCGTTGTCCTTCACAAGCTTAGGCAACTTGTCCGGATTCCATACCTTAGTAAGTTCGGATTCAACTCCCTTGTCGAAACGTTCAATTAAAAAGAATATTATTGTTACAAAACCAAGTCCAGTTGCAAAGGCTGTAATGTACCTTGGAATTAATTCCAGTATTCTTATTCCTATATGCAGGTCATTGGCCTGAGTTACTATTGATATAATTACTCCTGCAGTAGTTAAAAAGAACAGCACGGTCAGTACAATCTTAAGTACGAAAAGATATGCATCATAGACCCTGGGTCCAATGATATACTTGTCACTTGTTCCATATCTTGATGCCACCTGTGATGGAGAACCGTAATTTCTCAACATTTCCTTCACTTTTTCCTCGTCGGGTTCTCCTGATTCCGATATCTCTTCAAGATTATCATAAAGAATTAATCTAAGCTCTTCTTCGATACCCTTTCTATTTTTGCTCCAAATTTTGTGTCCTACGGCATTTATGTATCTTTCTATTAACTCCATAACTACCTCCTATACTTAAAATAAACAGTTGGTCATTTCAATTATTTTTCTTTCAATTCCTTGTATCTGAAACATGACTTAATATGGTCATTAACTATTCCTATAGCTTGAAGATGCGCATATATTATTGTTGGACCAACAAAAGAAAAACCTCTCTTCTTAAGATCCTTACTTACTTTTTCGGAAAGCTCAGTTTTTGATGGCATATCCTTCATTTCATCATATCCGACGCATATAGTTTCCTGATTGGTAAAAGACCATATATATGTATCAAAGCTTCCGAATTCCTTCTGAATCTCAATAAATGACTTTGCATTCTTAATGGATGATTCAATCTTTCTTCTGTTCCTTATGATACCTTCATCATTCATGAGCTCCTCAATCTTTTCTTTACCATAGGTAGCCACAATTTCAGGCTCAAAGTTGTCATAAGCCTTTTTGTAGTTTTCCCTTCTTTTCAATATGGTTATCCAACTAAGGCCAGCCTGGGCTCCTTCAAGAATGAGGAATTCAAAATGCATCCTTTCGTCGTGAACGGGAACACCCCATTCTTTGTCATGATATTCCATATACAGTTCGCTGCCTAGACACCATTCACATCTCTTCTTCATATTTCCACCTCATAATTCACTTGATTATTTTCATAGTATTAACTTATATCCCTGTTTCTAGTTCTTCTTCAAAGATCCTAGAATCCCTCTTACTAGTGAG
>NZ_CEZJXU010000294.1:0-2537 GCF_983023055.1 Dethiosulfatibacter sp.
TTAAATCAAAAAATGATGAGCTGACGGCTCACCATTTGTATTAGGCTTTGTTAGACTTTAGTGTTGTTAAATAGCAAAATAAATAAGTGCGATTAAGACCCACTCATAGACTTTTCCATATTATCATTGTTAACAGCGTATTATCAGGTAATACTATTAATAAAATCTATAGTAATAAAATAGTATTATGGATGCAGATGGGGTGAAAAAAAACCAAAGAGGAACAACAAATGGAGTTGCAATACCTTGAATAATCTGCATTACTCTAATTATACGCTTCTTGCTTGTATCTTTATACCAATTTATTGTTACACCCATGATTCCCCATGACAACACAAAAATACAAGCAAAATCAACAATTGATGAACGAAATTCACTTAACTGTTCATAATTATATCCACCATCACCAAAGAACATAAACAGCATAATTCCAAAGATAGAAACAGATACATTTGAATATATGAAAAGTTTAAAATAACTCGACTTTATTACTGCAATAACAATTTTTTTGAATTTAGATTGATAACTCATAATATTCCCCAAACAATTTAACTCCTACAATCATTATATATTAAAACATATGTGATTCCCATATAATAACAATCAATTACATATTTAAAGATACTAGAAATCAGAAAAGGTACTTGAAGTCATGAACTCAAAGTACCTTTCAAATATTTCTTTCAATTTATCTTTGAATAAAATTTATTACTTTTTCTATCATATCGTTAGAAAAATAGTGATACTCATCTTCTTCATAGTATTCTATCTTCTTATTATTTTTAAATAAACCTTCATATATATTTCTTGTAAACTTCGCGGGTACATTATCATCTTTAGCACCATTTATTAGTAACCATTGACAATCTATTGTATGATCATTTAAATATTTTAGTGGATCTAAACCCATTACATAATTTATCAATTCTTTCTCTTCGTTTGTGTTGAAATCGTTAATAGAGTTTTTTTCCATACTATAAATTATTTGATCTACAAATGATAATGCACCTAATACAGAAATACGTTTATCAAAATTTATATTTTTTTTAATCAAATGATTAACAACATTCGCACCTAATGATATACCTATAACACTCATTTTAGCACTATCAATTCTTTCACAAAGTGATACTACCTCATCAGAAGTTTTTTCAATTAGATGAAAAAGTAGTTTTCCGAAATCAACATCAGAATTAATTTTTTCAAACAAGTTCCTACTTCTGTCACCATGTCCATCTATATCAAAACTTATAACTTGGTATCCCAGACCTGCAAGTTTCAAGGCAACTTTACTGCCCTCATATTTGTCATTATTAAAACCATGTATGAGGATTATTGTATGTTCTCTACTTATATTATTATTCGAGTAAATCAAACAAGGTAGTTCATTTATATTTTTCTGCTCTACATTAATATTCATTAGCATTCCTTTCAATCTCTTTGTATTTACTTAGTTCATATTATCAATATTACATTAATGAAATGGTAAAATCTATAAATTCATAGCAATTAATATTTACAATAATATTACACTAATAGGTCCGAATTTGCATTTTAAGTCTGGTAGGTCAGGAGAGTCGCCTCTCCGTTCCCCCATAGGAACTGTACGTGACACTTTCATGTCATACAGCTCGAGCCTCTTGTAACCAAATCGTGTCAGGATTTGGCAAGTCGTCGTTTTCGCCTCTTCTTGTAATACTCTTGATGTTCAGGGAAGTATGGATTATTTTCTAGTTTAATCATTACATGTCTTTCTATCCTGAAACTTGACATAAACTTTAGTTGGTTTGTTTCTGATTTAAAGATCCAGTCTCTGTTGCCAATTCTGGCAAAGTATCTGTCTCTTATCCATCTTTTTGATTTCTTTGGGTGTCTCCTCTTAACCCATTTCCACAGTCTTTCAAATATATATTTATCTATATCTATGAATGTTTCCTTTGCACATATATGCTTGTGGTAATTACACCATCCTGTTATAATCTGATTCAGTTTTGTAATGAGTAAATCTTGTTTGTGTCCATTGTATTTCACCATGGTTTCTTTGATTTTTGTCTTTACTTTCTTTATCGATGATTTCGATGGTTTAATTATGAGCTTATTGTTGTATTTTCTGAAGTTCCATCCGAGAAAATCAAATCCCTTGTCAATGTGAGTGATTAGTGTTTTCTCTTGTGATAATTCAAGTCCTCTTTCCTTTAAGAAGTTCTCTATGATAGTTTTGCATTCATTTAGAGTTTCTTCATTATCAGCTGTGACTACAAAGTCGTCTGCATACACTACTATATGCACTTTATGCTTGTTATAATATTTAGATACTTTACCTGTTTTCGTTTTCCAGAACACCTTTCTGATTTCATCCCCTATTCCGTTAAGAACTAGGTTTGATACAGTTGGTGAGATGGCTGCACCTTGCCCTATACCTCGTATAGTTGGGTATAGTTTATTCTGATGGATGTATCCTGACTTGAGAAATTTTCTCATAATATTCTCATTCATAGGGATATGTTTTAGCATCCATTCTTGTGACATATTATCAA
>NZ_CEZJXU010000294.1:2547-3312 GCF_983023055.1 Dethiosulfatibacter sp.
ATTTTTTTCAGGCTTAGTTCTTACTACCTCTTTTAAAACAGCAGCTGCACCTTTAATGTCACCTTCCAAGATGAATTTAGGTGAATTCTTTTTACAAAGAACTTTAAACAAATATTCTCCAGCATCTTTTGTACCACGATATTTCCTAAACCCAAAACTACACCGGTCTAGCATGATCTCTGCTATCGGGTCTAAGGCGAATTGATGCAGTGTTTGCATTGTCCTATCCCTCATAGCTGGTATACTTAAAGGTCTGTTTTTACCATTAGGTTTTTTGATGTGGATTCTTTTGAGCGGAACAGGTTTATAACCTTTGTTTGTCAGACTCAAGGCATTTTTGTATTTGCTAGCTGGAGTTGACAGTATAACACCGTCTATTCCTGGTGTGTTTTTGCCTTTGTTTGTAGTTACTTTCTTAGTAGCAAGTAGTTTAGCATAGAAAGAGTTTGTTAAGAGATATTGTAGCTTTTTCGCAAGATTATAGCGTCCATGCTCGACGGCTTTAGCAATTCTAGATTGGAGTTTACTAACTTTACTTTCTATGAGTTCCCAATTAAGGTTGTTCCATAGGTAGTCGTAGTCTGTAGACGCCCGAGTATATTCTCTTTTTGGCATTTCCACATTCATAAAGTTTCTTTCCTTTCATTGCTTCAAAAGACCGGTTAGAAGTCTGCAACCTTTCGGATTGTGGCAAAGTCTGAACCACTATCTACTTCATTGCAAAGTAGCATTCGCTTTCTCTAACGCTCCCATAACCGCTAGTAT
>NZ_CEZJXU010000295.1:0-3300 GCF_983023055.1 Dethiosulfatibacter sp.
GTTGACAGCCAGTCATGATGTAAAATATGTAGATTTTCCAGTTAAGCTTGATGTCTCAAAAGGTAATGAAGAGTTTTTGACCATTAGTAATAAAACACAACAATTGTATGCAAATGATTTATTCTGTGCAGATCAAAAGGAAATCATTTCTGATATAGTTTATGGACCTGATTTAAATACACGTATCAGGCAAGATACTGTAGAAGTCATGCATTTCGTATATGGATTGCCGGGAATAGAAGAAAAAGAAGTCATGAACCATCTAATGGACATAAAAGAATACACAGAAATATTCTCTCCTGAAGCTGAAATTGAGTTGATGAAGGTATATAAATAAGGAAATTCAATAAAATAATAAAAAAAATCATCTGAAAAGCAAAAAAGTTTTGAAGATGATTTTTTTGTCCTTTTGGGATATATCCGAATACAATTTGTTTCATAAACATAAGTGTTTCATTACTTGCCGTGGTTATACATGGTTACGCTTAATTTATTGAATTGAAAGGTGGCTCAGACCTAATATAATAAAATTTAAAGCGTTTGCCTGTTTTCTATGAAATATTATTATTTAGTACAAAAGTCTGTAAATTCGAACGATTTTAGCACATTTCAATAAGGGACCCAAAATGTCCCTGATGGACATTAAATAATGTAATGCAATGGTTTGGTTTAATAAATAAAATAACCATTGCAAAAACTTTTTTTTATGTTATCATATACACAAAGAACTTAATCGGGACAAAAAAAGTCTCGAGACTCGGAGGTTGATATGGGAATTAGAGTGGTAATTAATGGATTTGGTAGAATTGGAAGGATAACATTAAGAAATTATTTGGAAAAAAATGATTCAAATGTAGAAATAGTAGCGATTAATGGTATAAAAAACATAGACAATGCTATTTTGAATATTAAGTACGATACCATATATGGAAAGCTATCTAATGAAATCCATACTGATGGTAAATATATTGTTATTGACGGCAAGAAGATACTTGCTTTAAATGAAAGAAATTTGGACAAGCTTCCTTGGAAAGAGCTTGGTGTTGACATAGTAATAGAATCCACTGGAAAATTTACAACAGGTGAATCAGCTCAAGCCCATATAGATGCTGGTGCCAGAAAAGTTATAATCTCAGCTCCGGGAAATGACATAGATGGAACATTTGTATTAGGAGTCAACCATCATGAATATGACAACGAAAGCCAACACATCATATCAAATGCTTCATGTACAACTAACTGCCTAGCTCCTGTATGCAGGGTTCTTCTTGAAGAATTCGGAATCGAAAAGGGACATATGACTACAATACATGCATACACTAACAACCAGGTACTTCTTGATGCTGTTAACAAGTCAGATATGAGAAGATCAAGAGGAACTGCAGAATCAATTATTCCTACTTCTACAGGTGCTGCGAAGGCAATCAGCAAAGTGTTGCCTGAAATGGAAGGACTACTTTCAGGAATGGCAATGAGGGTTCCGGTATCATCTGTATCAGTAGTTGACCTAGTTGTACAGCTTGGAAAGAAAGTTACTCTTGAAGAGGTGAATGCAGCTTTTGAAAAAGCATCAAAGGGAAGTATGAAGGGTGTTCTTGGATATTGTACAGATCCACTGGTATCTGTAGACTTCAGAAAAGAAAACTGCTCAAGTGTAGTGGATTCACTGTCCACACAGGTAAATGATGGTCTTGTGAAAATTATCTCATGGTATGACAATGAATGGGGATACTCAAGAAGACTTCTTGAGCTTACTGAATATGTTGCAGAGAAGATGCAGAGCAAGAGAGACAGCAGACGAAAATCAGCATAATATATTTGAAATGAAATTTAGAGAACCCATGTTGGGTTCTCTTCTTACAATATTAACTTAAGTTGATATGTAGTGTTTTCAAGTGTTGACATGCAAAGATATATTTGTTAATATTACATAAGTAAATCAAAAGACAGTGAAGAAGAGGAGTAGGCATTTAAACCTCAAGAGAGCAGGATTCACGGGCTGTAAAGTCCTGCAGGTAAATGGATGCTGAATGTAGCTTTGGAGTCGACACTCTGAACTTAAGTAGGATTGTCCGGTGTGAGCCGTTATCTATTCAAGAGCCATATGGAAAAAAGGTGGTACCGCGGGTTTTCTCGTCCTTTGAGAATGCCGGCTTTTTTTATTTTTTGGACAAGAAAGTAGCTACGCTGCGTTAAATGCGTGAGCATTTATTAAGGCGCGAAGGAAAGTTTCCTTAAATACATAACACCAATGCTTCTAGGGGTTATGTATACATGACTTACCTGAGCTTTAAGAAAGAAGATAAGCTAAAATGAGGTGATGAAATGTACAATCTTGGAGTAGGAATGCTGATTTCAGGCACCATTGTCGTCTTTGCATCTGATATCTTTTTCAGAAAAGGGAAGATTAAGGACATGAAGTCGTTGCTAAAGATTAAATCTGCAGGACTAGCAATAACAATAATTGGAATGATAATAATGTTTAAAATGTATTGATAAAGGAGAATTATATGAATAATTTACCAAAGAATTATAATCCAAAGGATTTTGAGGAAAGAATTTACGAGACATGGGAAAAGGAAGGACATTTCCATGCAAAGGTCAACAAGGACAAAAAGCCCTTCACAATAGTTATACCACCTCCAAATATCACAGGCCAGCTTCACATGGGACATGCACTTGACCATACTCTTCAGGACATATTAATAAGATGGAAGAGGATGCAGGGTTTTGAGGCTTTGTGGCTTCCTGGATCGGATCATGCCAGCATAGCAACAGAGGTAAAGGTTGTAGAAAAAATCAAAAGAGAAGAAGGAAAAACAAAGGAAGAAGTTGGAAGAGACGGATTTCTTGAGAGAGCTTGGAAATGGAAGGACGAATTCGGTGGAAGAATTACCGAGCAAATGAGAAAGCTTGGGGATTCATGTGACTGGGAAAGAGAAAGATTCACAATGGACCAGGGTTGTTCAGAGTCTGTTACCCAGGTATTCATTGACCTTTACAACAAGGGATTGATTTACAGGGGAAACAGAATAATAAATTGGTGTCCCGATTGTCTTACTTCAATATCAGATGCAGAAGTGGATCACGAGGACAAGCCAGGCAATTATTATTATGTTAAATATCCATATGTAGATGATCCGGAAAAATATTTCACAATTGCAACTACAAGACCTGAAACAATTTTTGGTGATACTGCAATAGCAGTACATCCTGAGGATGAAAGATACAAGGATCTCATTGGAAAGAAAGTTATAGTTCCATTGACAGGAAGAGAAATCGAAATAATCGGTGACGAGT
>NZ_CEZJXU010000296.1:0-3285 GCF_983023055.1 Dethiosulfatibacter sp.
TGTTTCTTGATATAAATCTGCAGACACAAAGCGGTATGGTTATTGCTCGGGAAATTCTTGACCTTGATAACCCTCCGCAGATAGTACTTGCTACTGCTTTTGACCAGTATGCAGTAAAGGGATTCGATATAGGTGTTGTGGATTATATGGTAAAGCCGATTATGGAAGAAAGGCTAAAGAAGTGCATAGACAGGGCAAGATTGAATATGGGTAAGAAAACCGAAGAGATTAAGCCGGCTCCAGCCAAGAAGATGACAAGCCTTGCAGTAGCAAAAAACGACAAGCTCTTTTTATTGAAGCTCAAGGAGATAGTGTATCTTGAATATATTGAAGGCAAGATAAGGGTGTTTACAGAGAAAGATGAATACTCTCTTAATCAGACAATGAAATCTTTCGTTGAAGAAAAGGGAAACGGGTTTATTAGAACCCATAAGAGCTTCATAGTTAATATTGACTATATAAAGGAAATAATACCCTGGTTTAATTATACATTAAAGCTTAGAATAAAAGGCTTTGATAAGCTTGAGATACCTGTAAGTAGAAACTATATAAAAGAATTTAAAAAGAAATTGAACATATAATCAACAAGATTTCAACAAGATATATTGCATCTTGACCACAACATAATGCAACATAACTAAATAGTATTCTAAAAAACGTTTTCTTGTATTAAACTACAACTAAGAAAAAAACTTGGAGGTAGAAGATATGAGAAAACTTTCTTTATTATTGGCAATAATTATGGTATTTACAGTAGTTGGAACAGGATGTTCCAGTTCAAATGGGGATATTGCTTCGGAAAATGGAGAGGCACCAAAGTCCAATCAATTTGTAACAGTTTTGACAGGTGGAAGCTCAGGAGCTTATTTTGCACTTGGCGGATCACTTTCAAACTTGCTTAACTCAAAACTTGACTATGTAAATTCGTCGGTTGAATCAACAGGAGCATCTGCGGTAAACTCTACAAAAATAGGAAACGGACAAGGCGAAGTAGCTTTTGCGATGAACAATGTTGTAAGCTTTGCATATAACGGAGTAGAAAGCTTTGAAGAAAAAGGCGAATTCAAGAACATAAGAGGAATCACTGCTCTTTATCCAAACTTCTGTCAGGTTATAACACTTGAAGATACGGGAATCAAGGAAATAGAAGACATGGTAGGAAAAAGAATAGGCGTTGGAGCACCTGGTAGTGGTGTTGAAGTAGATGCTAGAAATATTCTTAAGGTACACGGCATAACTTATGATGACATAGAAGAAGATTATCTTTCATATGCAGAGTCTGTAGAGCAGATGAAGAATGGAACAATTGATGCTGCATTCCTTACATCAGGTCTTCCAAACTCATCAATAATGGACCTTGCAACAACTCATGACGTAGTAATAGTAACAATAAGACCGGAAATGGTTGAAAAACTTCAGGAATCAATTCCTTATTACAGTTCAGAGATAATTCCAGCTGGAACCTATGACAACGAAGAAGATGTATTTACTGCAGCAGTTAAAACTATACTCATCACTAGAGAAGACCTTGACGAAGATACAGTATACGACATAACAAAAACACTTTTTGAGAATCTTGATGCAATGAGAGACACTCACAATGCTGCAAACAATATAGACATTGAGAAATTCAATGAAGGAATGCCTGTACCTATTCATCCTGGAGCAGAGAGATACTTCAGAGAAGTAGGAGTACTTGAATAAAAGATTGAAAGACAAGTTTACCCTGAGAAATCAGGGTAAACTCTATAAAAAGCGCCTCAAGGGAGGAAGAAATGAAAGAAAAACTTGAATTTGAAACATTAGAGATAGATCAAAGCGAACTTCTTAAAAAATTTGATACGGAAGCAAGATTTAGAAAACTTGACAGAAATACAATACCCGGACTTATTGTATTCATCGTTTGCGTAGGATTAGCATTATTTCATTTATATACGGCATGGCAGGGTGCTCTTGTTACATTAATGCAGAGAGCAGTACATACTTCAATAATACTTGGACTGGTATTCGTGCTTTATCCATTTGGAAAGAACTCAAGAAAGGACAAGCCTACAGTTGTGGACTGGATGTTATCCATACTGTCGCTGGTTCTGGGAGCATATATAATATTCAATTATAGCAACATAGTTATGAGGGCTGGGATGCCCAATCAGACAGATGTTGTACTTGGAGTACTTGCTATAATAATTGTACTTGAAGGTGCAAGAAGAATAGTTGGTAAGGAAATTGTAATACTTGCAATGCTTTTTCTGGCCTATGCATACCTTGGACCTAAACTTCCAGGTATGATGGCACATAGAGGATATAATATCACGCAGATTGCTGAATATATGTATCTTTCAACTGAAGGTATTTTCGGTATAGCTATAGGAGTTTCATCGTCATATATATTCCTGTTCATACTATTCGGATCATTCCTCCAGTCTTCAGGAATGGGACAATTCTTCAATGATCTTTCAATGGCAATAGCAGGCTCTTCAAAAGGCGGACCTGCAAAGGTTGCAGTTGTATCAAGTGGATTCCTTGGATCAATAAATGGTTCTGCAGTAGCAAATGTTGTTACAACAGGTGCATTTACAATTCCACTCATGAAAAAAATCGGTTACGATGATGAATTTGCAGGAGCAGTTGAAGCGGCGGCATCATGCGGCGGTCAGATTCTTCCTCCAGTAATGGGTGCAGCGGCATTCATTATGGCAGAATACCTTGGAATACCATATATTCAGATAGCAGTAAGCGCAATAATACCTGCATTTCTATACTATCTTGGAGTTATAACAATGATTCACCTTAGAGCTTCAAAGAACGGCCTTGAAGGCTTGCCAAAGAGCCAGCTTCCAAAGGTTTCGGAAGTACTTAGGGAAAGAGGATACCTCATTATACCACTTGTAGTACTTGTGTACATGCTTGTAAACGGAAGGACGCCTATATATGCAGCATTCTTCTCAATACTTATGACGGTAGGTCTTACAATAGTTGTCAGAGTAATCAAGAAGGAAACCAAAGGTCTTTTCATGGACATAGTAAATGCACTTGAAAGTGGAACTAGAACGGCTCTTGGAGTTGCAATGTCCTGTGCAGTAGTAGGTTTAATAATCGGTGTTGCAACATTGACAGGATTTGGACTTAAGCTTGCAGGAGCAATACTATTCCTTGGAAATGGAGTTTTATTCCTTACACTGTTCTTCACAATGATAGCCTGTATAGTACTGGGAATGGGTCTTCCGTCCATACCGGCATATATTATTACAGCAACAATGGCGGCACCTGCCCTTGCTAAAATGG
>NZ_CEZJXU010000297.1:0-3269 GCF_983023055.1 Dethiosulfatibacter sp.
GGATTTAGATATATAGGTCCTATTGACGGACACAATATAGATGATCTTATTGATGTATTGGAGAGAGTTAAGAAAATTGATGCTCCTGTTATGGTGCATGTACATACAAAAAAAGGAAAGGGTTACCTTCCGGCAGAAGAGAAGCCCGATGTTTTTCATGGTGTAGGAAAATTTGATGTGAAGACAGGCGAAAGTTTGGATAAATCTTCTATTTCATTTTCGAAGATATTTGGAAGAAAAATGGTGGATTTGGCTGAAAAAAATAAAAATCTAGTGGCCATTACGGCAGCTATGGCAGGTGGAACCGGCCTCAGTGAATTTGAAAAAAAATTCCCTGATAGATTTATTGATGTTGGAATCGCCGAGCAGCACGGGGTTACTCTTGCGGCCGGAATGGCTAGCAGTGGCATGGTTCCAGTATTTGCATTGTATTCATCCTTTTTACAAAGAGCCTACGATCAGCTTGTTCATGATGTAGCTCTTCAAAATCTACATGTTGTGATTTGTCTGGATAGGGCGGGGATAGTAGGGAGAGATGGAGAAACCCATCAGGGAGTATTTGATTCGGCCTTTCTTTATCAGATACCCAATATTACTGTTATGGAACCTATTGATGCTTCGGATATGGAAAATATGCTTGAGTGGGCTGTTAATGAAGGAAAAGGTCCTATAGTAATAAGATATCCAAGAGGATATGTCGATTCCAGTCTTACTGAGGAAAGAGAAAACTTCGAAAATACGGAGATTCTGAAGAAAGGTGAGGATATTGTATTGGTGGCATTTGGAAGACTTGTTCATGAGGCCATGAAGGCTTCTGTTCTATTGAAGGATGATGGTATAGATGCTGGTGTAATAGCGCTTAAGACCATTAAGCCTATAAAAGGTGATCTTGTTATAGAAGAAGGAAGAAAAACAGGGAAAGTACTATTTGTTGATGAAACTGTAAGATGTGGTACTGTAGGCAGGCTTCTTTATGATTTTCTTCCAGAAAATGTTGAAATGAAACTACATACTTTACCGGATAATTTCATAGAACATGGCAGTGTAGAGGAACTCTTTGAGAAATATGAGATGGATGGAGAAGGTATAAGAAAAAATGTCCTTGAATGGTTAGGGGATAAATAAGATTTTTTAAGGACCTTTATGGATAAATAACAGTAGAAAATGTTGAAAAATGAACACTTTATTGGATGTGAAACAAGAGTTGAAATTTCCTTCTTGATTTTGTTAAAAAAGTGTTTATTTTTTTTATTATTTAGTGTATAGTATATACTATGAGTTTATATAAGAAACACAAGTGTGCTTGAGGAGGAAACAAAATGTTAAAAGTAGCAAAATTTGGCGGATCATCGTCGGCGAACGGTGAACAGTTAAAAAAAGTAGCGAATATAATAAAATCTGATGATGATAAAAAATATATTATAGTGTCAGCTCCAGGGAAAAGATTTAGTGAAGACAACAAGATTACAGATCTTCTGTACTTGTGTCATGCGCATATAATTTATTCTGTACCATTTGATCAGGTGTTTAAAATGATAGTTGATAGATACAAAGGAATAGTTAAAGATCTTGGTATTGAATTTGATCTTGAAAATGAGTTAAATACAATAAAAGAAAAACTTGATAAAAAGATATCAGTTGACTACCTTGTGAGTAGGGGAGAGTATTTAAATGCCAAGATTCTTGCAAAGTATCTTGGATATGAATTTGTTGATGCAAAGGATATTGTATTCTTCAAGATGGATGGTTCCCTTGATGAAGAGAAAACGAGTGTAGTGATGAGGAAAGTACTCAATCAGGTAGGTAATGCTGTAATACCAGGATTTTATGGTACTGGAGCACTTGGAGATGTAAAAACATTTTCAAGAGGCGGTTCTGATATAACGGGAGCAATCGTTTCAAGAACAATGGATGCAGATGTTTATGAAAACTGGACAGATGTGTCAGGATTTATGATGGCTGACCCTAGAATCATTGAGAATCCTAAGAGAATAAGAAGCATTACATACAGAGAGCTTAGAGAATTGTCTTATATGGGAGCAAAGGTTCTTCATGACGAGGCTATTTATCCTGTAAGAAATGCAAATATTCCTATAAATATCAAAAATACAAACGAGCCTAGTGATCCTGGAACAATGATAATCAATGAAAGAGAAAAGCAGGATGACGACCTTCCTATAACTGGAATTGCCGGTAGAAAGGATTTTACTGTCATTGGTCTTCAAAAATTCTACATGAATTCTGAAGTAGGATTTGTAAGAAAATTGTTGTCTACACTTGAGATGTTTGATATAACATTTGAACATATTCCTTCTGGAATCGATACAGTGTCAATTGTAATAGACAATGAAAATCTTAATGGAAAACTGGAAAAACTCCTCAATGAGATTGAAAGGGCATGTCAGCCTGATAGTCTTAATGTATTTAAAAACATAGCACTATTGGCAGTTGTTGGTCAGAATATGGCATTTACAACTGGCGTATCTGCAAAAATATTCAATTCCCTTGCTGAGAATGATGTAAATATTAGAATGATTGACCAAGGTTCAAGTGAGATGAATATAATTGTAGGTGTTGCAGAGAAAGACTTTGAAAAGGCAATCAAGTCAATATACGAAGCGTTTAACAGCTAATAGAAAAAACAGCATATACAGATGGGCTGTCTTGTAACTAGATGATAAATCTAGCTATGAGCAGTCTTTTTTGTACAAAAAAATGCCCTTTTTTTGAAGGCATTTTAATATTAATATTAATTTTGATTATTTAATACATTATTGTTCTGCATAAAACTTCTTTGTTATAGCGACTGCTGCAAGAGCATCTTTTCCATAAAAATCAGAATCTATTTCTTTTGAATACTCTTCAGTCAATACGGCGCCGCCTACCATTATTTTGGCATCGGGAATTTCTTTTCTTATGGCGGATATGGTCTTTTTCATATTAGCTACAGTTGTTGTCATCAAAGCACTAAGTCCGATCAGTTTGATGTTTTCATCTTTTGCGGTTTTCACCACATCAGCTATCAGAACATCTTTTCCAAGGTCAACTACATCAAAACCATAATTATCAAGGAGCATTTTCACAATGCTTTTTCCTATGTCGTGGACATCACCTTGTACAGTAGCAAGAACGACCCTCTTGTTTTTGTCAACTGTTGCATTTGATTCGCTTTGTTCCTTGATTATTTTAAATACGCTTTGTACAGTTTCGGCAGAAGTAAGAAGTTGTGGAAGGAATATTTCACCTGTTCCGTATCTCAGACCTACTTC
>NZ_CEZJXU010000298.1:0-3260 GCF_983023055.1 Dethiosulfatibacter sp.
GTACAGGTTTTAAGGGAAATTGGAAAGATAAAAGACAAGACTGGAATAGGAATTTTGGGAGCGGCAGTAATTGATGATGTTCTTAGTATTATCGTGTTGACAGTGGTTGTTGGTTTAGCAGATCCTGGAGAAGGTTCAGGAATACTTTTTGTAATATTGAAAATTGCGGCGTTTTTTGTTCTTGCCATGGTAGCTGGAAGGATATTCACTACCTTCATGAACAAGAACTCCTCAAAAATGCTTAGAAACAGAAATGTTGGAGCCTTTGCAATAATTATATGTTTCATACTGGCCTTTGTTTCAGAAGAGTTTGGAGTTGCTGCTATCATTGGTGCATATTTCACAGGAATAGTATTCTCTCTGACACCATACAATACCAGAGTTGAAAAGGACGTTTCAGGCATTGCATATACACTGTTTACACCTGTGTTCTTTCTAAACATAGGACTGATAATAAACCTTGACGGAATCGGTGGAATAATAGTGCCTCTTATCGTATTGATGATTGTTGCCGTAGTCAGCAAAATCATTGGTTGTGGATTGGGAGCTAAGCTTATGAAATTCTCAACAAAAGAGGCAATACAGATAGGTGTTGGTATGATTCCAAGGGGAGAGGTCGGACTTATCGTAGCAAATGTAGCGAAGAATGGTGGATTTATAAGCGATAGCATGTTTACGACTACAATACTTGTTGTAGTATTGACAACAATAATTACACCTCCAATGCTTAAAAAGGCTTACGAGGCATAAAGTGAATATATAGACAGGTTTTTAACATAAAGGTCTAAAAAGTTAGATAAAGAGCGAAAGCTCTTTATTTTTTGTTGTACATGACGTTCAAGATAATTTCGGTTTCTGGGAATTATCGCTCGCTTGAATGTCAGATGATTCGAAGGACTCGATGTCCTGAGAATTTTATTTGTAAAAATGCCTTCTTTTGTTGATAAATCATTGCTACTGGGATATAATAATCCTTGTTGACGAGGTGTTTAATGAATACAAAAATTTACAACATGAACAGTAAACCAATGAACATGGATGATATAATAGAAATTGGAAAGACAATAAGAATGGGAGGCATAGTGGTTTTCCCTACTGAAACAGTTTACGGTCTGGGAGCCAACGCTCTTGATGAGGCTGCAGTAGAAAAGATATTTTCCGCAAAGGGAAGACCTTCCGACAACCCTCTTATTGTACATATAAGCTGCAAGGACCAGCTGGAGAATATAGTGGAAAGCATACCTGAAAAGGCAAGGATTCTTATGGACAATTTCTGGCCTGGAGCGCTCACCTTGATTTTTAAAAAAAAGAAAACTGTACCTGAAAGAATAACTGCAGGTCTTTCAACTGTTGCTGTGAGAATGCCGGATTCTGAAATAGCCCTTGCCCTTATAGACTCAGCGGGAGTTCCAGTTGCAGCACCCAGTGCAAATATTTCAGGTAAGCCTAGTCCTACAAGTGTTGCTCATGTAATAGAGGATCTTGCCGGAAGGGTGGATGCAATAATAGATGGTGGAGATTGCTACTACGGAGTTGAATCCACTGTAATAGATGTTCTAAACGATCCTCCCATGATTCTAAGACCTGGAGGGATAACAATAGAAGACATATCACGAGTTCTTGATTCAGTTGTATACGATCCTGCCCTTGAGTACTATGCTTCGAACATGACGCCTAGGTCGCCGGGGCAGAAGTATACCCACTATTCTCCAAGGGGAGAGGTGATTCTCTTTGTTGGTGAAAGTGACTGCATTTATCCTGAAATAATCAGGGAAACCGGGAAAAAGCTTTCAAAATCATTGAGGACTATGATACTTTGTACTGATGAAAACATAGAGCAATACAACGAGGGAATAATTTTCAGCCTTGGCTCGAGAATGAAACCAAAAGAAATTTCGTCTAATCTATTCAGGATGCTTAGAAAAGCCGATGAACTGGATATGGATGTTATACTTGTGGAAGGAATAGAAGAAAACAATATTGGAGCAGCCGTTATGAACAGACTTAGAAAAGCTTCCGGCGGTAGAATTATTAAGTGTGGTGATTAGATGAAAATATTGATAGTTTGTACAGGAAATACATGTAGAAGTCCAATGGCTGAAGGAGTATTAAGAGATGCTTTCAATAAACTGGGCTATGATGAAAATAAAGTTCAGGTAGTTTCTGCTGGAATTACTGCTCAAAATGGGCTTCCTGCCAATGAAAAAGCAGTGAAGGTTTTAAAGGATCAGAGCATTGATATCAGCGAACATGAATCCAGACAGTTGTCCATAGCTCTCGTAAGGGAATCAGACTTAATATTGGCAATGACAAGAAACCACAAGCATATTATTGCAACAATGATTCCGGATGCTGCAGCTAAAACTTTTACTTTAAAGGAATTTGCCATGGGAAATCTTGATTCTGAAGATATTCTTGAGCAACTTGGAACCATGTATTCAATCTCTGATGAAAAGAGAGAAGAGTTGGAGAAGGCAAGGGAAGACAAAATAAAAAGCCTTGAGGAAAGAAAAGAAAAACTTGAAAAAGAAATTGGACAGGTTGAAGATGAACTTGAAATATTAAAGAGAAAGAACAGCCATCCTGAGAAGGTGGATCTATCAAAAATCAAGGCTATTGAAAACAAGCTTAGGGACCTTGATATTGAAGATCCATATGGCAAGTCTGAATCGGTATATAAAAATACATCTGAAGAAATAATAAATATTATGAACAATATAGTGAAAAAAATTATTGAGGAGCAATCAAAATGAAAATAGCATTAGCGAGTGATCACGGTGGATTTGAATTAAAGGAAATTGTCAGAGAATATCTCACAGAAAAAGGATATGAAATAATGGATTTGGGAACATACAATACGGATTCAGTTGATTATCCGGATTATGGATTGAAGGCAGGGCAAGAAGTGGCGGCTGGAAATGCAGACAGAGGAATAGTGATTTGCGGTACTGGAATAGGAATATCTATATCTGCAAACAAGGTAAAGGGAATAAGATGTGCCTTGTGTCATGATGTTTATTCAGCTGAAATGACTAGAGCACATAATGATTCAAATATTCTTGCCATGGGTGGAAGAGTAGTAGGGAGAGACCTTGCCCTTCGAATTGTGAGGGCTTGGATCGAGTCTGATTTTGAAGGTGGAAGACACGGAAGAAGAGTAGACAAGATAACGGAGTATGAAAATAAATGTTAAGAAGAGACAAAATGAACTATTATCTCGACATAGCTGATACGGTGCTGAACAGAGGTACTTGTCTCAG
>NZ_CEZJXU010000299.1:0-3250 GCF_983023055.1 Dethiosulfatibacter sp.
TAACGCAGCAAAGCTGCTTTCTTGATTATAAAAGAGAGCATCAGCTCTCTTTAGATATGTCTGGATTATTAGTGCGGTTTTTTTAAGATTACTAGATGTTTTTTTCGTAGATGTATTTGAGTCCTTTTATTGTAAGCATCATGTCGTATTCGTCTATTGCATCTGTTTCAGGAACTATTATGCTACCAAGACCTCCAGTTGCAACAACTTTCATGTTTGGATCATTGAGCTCTTCCTTGATCTTGTTTACAATGTATTCCACCTGTCCGATGTAACCGTATACCAGACCGGCCTGCATGCTTGTGATTGTATTTCTTGCAAGTATTGACTTTGGTTTTATGATTGCTATATTTGGAAGCTGTGCAGCCTTGCTCCACAGTGCATCTGCACTGATTTGAATTCCAGGAGATGTGATTGCTGCTATAAATTCGCACTTCTCACTTACTACATCATAAGTCGTAGCTGTTCCGAAGTCTATGACTATTACAGGTCCGCCATACTGTTCGAAGGCTGCAACAGCATCAACTATACGGTCTGCTCCTACTTCTTTTGGATTCTCTGCTTTTATTGCAAGGCCTGTTTTTGTTCCTGGACCAACAATTATTGGATCTATACCGAAATATTTTTCCAGTGCTCTGTTGAACGAATGCATTATATTGGGTACTACAGATGCAACTATGATATTTTGAAGCTTGCTCGTGTTAACTCCGTTCATTTCTAAAAGGTTATTTAAAACTATACCGTATTCATCAGAAGTTCTTGGTGTCTTTGTGGTTATTCTCCAGGGCCCATGTAGAGTATCGCCTTCCCATACTCCCAAAGTGATGTTTGTATTTCCTATATCGATTGCTAAAAACATAAATGCTCCTTGTTTATCTGTATATTTTTTTGTATGCAAGTACTACAGGCAATGTCAGTATTGCTGCTATCAGTGCTTCTGTAACAGAACTTGTTGTTATTATTGATATCAACAGTGCTTTGAAGGGAACGCCTACAAGATCTATAATCTCCTGTACAAATATAAGATAAAGTGCCGTCATTACAAGTGCGGTATTTGTAATTGCACCTGAAGCTCCTGCAGCCAATATGGCTATTTTATCTCCGTTTGGAGATTTTCTGAATATTGCTTTGAGTGGTGTGTATATCATGTATGGAACCACACCTACGAATATTCTTGGAAGTACTGAAATTAGTGGATTTAGAAAAAATACATCAAAGGGTGTAAGAGGTGCCAATAATGCTCTTAATAGTGTTGCTACGCCGGCACAGAATCCCATTAATGCTCCTGCCTTGGGTCCCATAACTATGCTTGTTACTATGGTTGGTATGAACATGAACCATGCCATTGTAGTTGCTGTAGGTGATGGTATTGCTGTTATTGCTACGAATACAATTGTTAAAGCCAGCATAACTCCCAGGAAGGTGAGTTTGCGGGTGTTTCCTAGTATTTCTTTCATTAATAATTCCTCCATGTTCTCGTTCTTATATTTTAGATACAAGACAAATCAATTACATTATAGCATAAGAACGAATTATTACAAGATATAAACGAAATGATTAAAGAACTTTAATTTTTTGAACCTCCAGTTGATGATATAATTAAGGTAGTGAAAGCAGCTATGCTGCGGTATACGCGTAAGCTGGAATAAAGATATTCAGGAGGTAAAAATGAAAAGTAGAAATGTACCTGTGCTTACAATTATTGCAATCATATTGACAGTTGTACTCTTTGTAGGCTACAACGCCATTGTTCATATAAATATCCAAAAATTGAGCTACAGTGAAAACTGGGGAGGTCACACTTCAATAGGACTGTCGGGAATGAATGTTGAACCGGTTGCAGGTAAATATGAAGAAAATGTTCTTGTGCTGACTTATGATAATGAAGGAAGAATACTATACAGGGAAATGGATTCCAGAGGTAATATAATAAATCAGGGCAGTTTGGATATGGAATTTTTCAACAGAAATACCAGTGACAATATACAGGTAGTAGATGGAAGTATTCTCTTCATAAGAGATAACAATCTTTACATGTCACAATTTAAAGGAGAAGATGGTTTTGGTGATGAAAATCTTGTTTTTGAAAATTGCAGTGGTATGTCCATTGCATTTAACAAGTATATTACCGTATTCAACGACGATTGGATATACAGTTTGAAGATTAAAAACGGAACAGTAACTGAGGGGAAAAAGGTTAAAAATATATGGAATTTAGAGACAGCCTATATCATAGATGAAGAGAAGGCAGGTTTCCTCTATTTGCTAAACACTCCTGATACAACTACTGTTGAAGTTCTTTTTGGTTCATGTGACGATATCGAAAATCTTAGGACTGCAAAGGTTATTGACAGTATAAAAAACCTGTATTTTGGTTATACGACTAGTGTAGTTAATGATGGAGTATTTTATACTAATACTCCAATCAAGGTTGTTGGAGCCCAGGGTTCAGTAACGCTTTCCAACATGCTGGTTTCAATTGATATGGAAAACGGAGTAATAGGATTTGCAAGGGAGTTTTCAGAAAGTCCCTTCCCGGGACTTTATAGTATAGATTATAATGCAAATATTTTGAACATTGAGGGTGAAGTTTATTTCTGCGGATCTGGATTTAACACAGACAATGAATTCACCGACTATAATGATATATTTCTTAGTCAAGTAAATGATGACGGAACACTGGAAAAGCCGGAGTATATTTCAAATACATATAGGTTTTCTAGAAATCCAGTTGTAGTGGAAATGGAAAATGATGAACACGTTGCAGTATGGCTTGATGTCACAGGTCTTGAATATGAGCTACTTTACAACTCCACTGATGGGGAGTACAGAAGCACAAGCTCTACCATAAGTGGGGAAGACTATAAGCATGCATTACAGAGTGCTTCAGTAGTACCCTTTTACGCTCTCAGTTTCATGTTTGTGAGGAGCTTTTTCATGCTTATAGTTTTCTTCTTCGTCTTGGGTGTAATATATATGGTAATGAATAACAAGGGGTATGAAAACTGGAACAGGGGATTGAAGATTCTCACTTTGGTATATGTTGTCATGAATCTGATTACCTTCAATTTCAACTATATATCCGGTTCAAGGCTAAGCTATATGCCGGATTATCTCTATGGAGGAATATATTCAATAATTGTACCTCTTGTAATAAATGTCCTTTCCATCCTGGTTCTTTACATATTCCATAAAGAAAAGCCTGATACAGGAATACTGTGGAAAATGATTCTACTTATAACAGTGGATT
>NZ_CEZJXU010000300.1:0-3235 GCF_983023055.1 Dethiosulfatibacter sp.
GAGGAGATGTTGAAGAGGCATTCAAGCAATGTGATGTAATAGTCGAAGAAAATTATTATACACCTTCAATTTCTCATGTTTTTATAGAAACAGAAGCTACAATAGCTAAGTTAGAAGAAGGAATACTTACATTTTGGTCTTCAACTCAAAACCCTCATTACGACAGGGGCGAAGTTGCAGGAATGCTTGGATTTTCTTTAAACAGAGTTAGAAGTATTCAAGGTAATACTGGAGGAGCATTTGGTGGAAAGCTTGATATTTCTACACAATGCCATGCTGCACTTCTTGCATATTATACTGAAAAACCTGTTAAAATGGTTAGAAAGAGAAAAGAATCAATGCAGGTATCTTCAAAGAGGCATCCTCACTATATGAAATTCAAGACAGGTGCTACTAAGGATGGAAAGATATTGGCAATGGAAGCTGAACTTAGACAAGATACTGGGGCATATGGTTCTTATGGACTAGCAGTAATAACCAGATCAATGGTACATGCACAGGGTCCTTATGAAATTCCAAATGTGAAAATCAACGCTACAATGGTATATACAAATAATCCTATGTGCGGAGCAATGAGAGGATTTGGAGTGCCACAGGTTTCGATAGCTCATGAAGCTCAAATGGATTTATTAGCTGAAAAACTTGAAATAAGTCCTGTTGATATAAGACTTATTAACTGCTTCTCAGTAGGATCGAAGACAGGAACTGGACAATTATTGTCAAACAGTGTAGGTATAAGAGATACAATAAATGCTGCCGTGGCTAAAGCTAAGGAAGTAATTAAGTAGAAGGGAGGAAATTACATGATTAAGAAAGGTACAGGAGTAGGATGTATGTGGTATGGAATAGGTAATACAGGATTACCAAACCCAGCTGCAGCATTTGTAGAAGTACACGGAGATGGTTCGGCAACTGTATTGGCAGGAGTTGCTGATATAGGCCAGGGATCTGATACTGTAATGGCACAGATTACTGCTGAAACATTGGGAGTTACATTTGACAAGGTAGTTGTAAGATCAGCTGATTCAGGAGTGACACCGGAGGGTGGAGCGACTTCAGCAAGTAGACAGACTTATATTTCAGGTAATGCATGTTATTTTGCATCCCTAGAGGCTAGAGAAAATATTATTTTGGTTGCAGCACAACTTCTTGATTGTAGTGAAAAAGATGTTGTTTTAGCTGATAACAAAGCATCAGTAAAGAACAATGAAGAAAAATCATTGGCTTATGTAGATATAATGATGGGATTGAAGGCAAGAGGTCTTCTTGCACTTGGAAAAGGTCAATACAATCCTTCTACAATAGCACTTGACGGTGACATGCAGGGATCGCCTTATGAAACTTATGCTTATGCGACTCAGATTGCAGAGGTTGAAGTCAACTCTGAAACAGGCGAAGTAAAAGTAACAAAAATAGTTTGTGCTCATGATGTAGGTAAAGCAATTCACAAGATAAATGTTGAAGGACAGATAGAAGGTGGAGTTGCAATGGGTATAGGATTTGCCCTTACTGAGAAAGTTGACATTAAAAATGGAATCGTAAAAAATGACGACTTAAATAATTATATAATCCAAACAACTCAAGACATGCCTGAGATTCATTCTGTAATTGTAGAAGATCCTGCATTGTCTGGTCCATATGGAGCTAAAGGAGTTGGAGAACCGGCACTTATACCGGTTGCACCAGCAATACTAAATGCAATCTATGATGCTGTTGGAGTTAGAATCACTAGTCTTCCTGCAACTGCAGATGTTGTATTGAAAGCAATAAAGGAAAAAGAAGGAAAGTAACACTATTAACCGAGTATAACCGGCCCTCAACCCGGTTTAACTACTGCATCATTAAAGTTGTGTGGACAATTTTGATGCAGTGATATTATAAAATAAATTTATATGGAGGAACAGATTTGAGTAATAACAAAACGGAAGTAAAGAAAGAAAGTTTTTTAAAGAGAAAGAATATTGAAATATCGGTAAAGAGGTACCTTATTGACACTTTGAGCTTCATGGCTCTTGGTTTATTCGGAACACTAATTATTGGTAGTATTCTTAACGTAATTGGTGGAAAACTTGGAATCGCCTTACTTACTGATACAATTTGGCCTATTGCAAGAGCAATGACAGGACCAGGAATCGGTGTTGCAGTAGCCTATGGACTTCAGGCTCCACCACTTGTAATATTTGCTTCAACAATGACAGGAGCAGCCGGTGCTGCACTTGGCGGACCGGTTGGTGCATTGCTAGCAGGATTAGTTGGTGCTGAATTCGGTAAACTTGTTTCAAAAGAGACAAAGATAGACATAATTGTAACTCCAGCAGTTACAATCATAGTAGGTGTACTTGTAGGAACTCTAGCAGGACCTGGAATCAACGCCTTCATGACTGGATTCGGAAATATTATAAATGCAGCTACAGATCTTCAGCCTATACCAATGGGAATACTTGTTTCAGTACTTATGGGTATAGCTCTTACGCTTCCAATAAGTAGTGCTGCAATAGGTATAATGCTTGGTCTTGGTGGACTGGCTGCGGGTGCTTCTGCTGCAGGATGTTCGGCACAGATGGTAGTATTTGCAGTAATCAGCTATGAAGTAAACGGTGTTGGTGGAGTGTTCTCGCAAGGTCTTGGAACTTCAATGCTTCAGGTTCCAAACATAGTAAAGAACTGGAAGGTATGGATACCTGCGATTCTTACATCCGCAATAACTGGGCCAATAGCTACTACAGTGTTTAAGATGGAAAATACTTCTATCGGATCAGGAATGGGTACATCTGGACTTGTTGGACAGTTTGGTGCTATATCAGCTATGGAAGCTGCAGGTAAAGGTGGAGCAAGCATGTATATAGGAATCCTTGTTGTACATTTCATACTTCCTATAGTAATAGGACTTTCTACTTACAAAATAATGAAGAAAATGAACCTAATAAAACCAGAAGATTTAAAACTAGATATATAAGACGAATTTACAAAATATATAACTACAATATGCCACCTGTAAGGGTGGCATATGTTTTTAATAGCCTTATTGAAAATTCACCCTCTCTTTAATTCGAAATCATATAGAAAACACATCATGTATTCTGTATTTAGCAATTTAGATACGACATATCGCAATAATGCCATAATAAATTCTTAAATAGAAAATACGGATTGAATCGCAATTCGTACTCTTTTAAACCTAAAAACCAAAACAGAAACAAGGAAGGAGAAACAACATGTGTGAAAACTGCAGCAT
>NZ_CEZJXU010000301.1:0-3230 GCF_983023055.1 Dethiosulfatibacter sp.
ATACAAGAGATGAAATAACAAGAAGCTTGTCTGCCAGTGGGTCCATGAATTTTCCGAAATCCGTTACAAGGTTGTACTTTCTTGCTATATATCCATCAATGCTGTCAGTTATTGATGCTACAACATATATAATCAGTCCAACCAATTTAGTATATGTGAAAAAATCCGTAAGTATAAAAAACATAAAAAATGGTATCAGGCAAATTCTCAATATTGTAAGTTTATTAGGCAAGTTCATAATATTCTCCTACCAAATCATATTCAAGGGCTTCTGTTATTTTTACATCTACAATATCCCCTGGCTCTAATTCATACCTGCTGTCTACATATACATTTCCATCAATGTCCGGCGAATCCATATATGTCCTTCCAATATATCTATTTTCTTCAATATGCAAATCAATTATAACATTAAACCTTTTATTAATAAATGTCTTATTTTTTTCAATGGAAATATTCATTTGCTTTTCCATCAAAATATTTCTTCTTTCTTCCCTAATGTCTTCATCTATACTCTCAGCCATTTTTGCAGCTGGAGTTCCTTCTTCCTCAGAATAAGAAAAAACACCAAGTCTGTCAAATTTGAATTCTTCAATGAATTCTTCAAGCTCTTCAAACTGCTCCTGGGTTTCACCTGGGAATCCAACTATGAAGGTAGTCCTTATAACGGCATCTGGAATTCTGCTTCTTATGCTTTTAAGAAGAGCATCAATGCTTTTTCTGTCTGTTTTTCTGTTCATTCTTTTTAGCACCTTGTCATTGACATGCTGAAGAGGTATTTCAAAATAATTAAGCAATTTTTCATTGGATACAAAGGTTTCAAGTAATTTTTCGTAGAAATCCTCAGGATATATATAGTGGACTCTAATCCATTCGACTCCCTTCACCTCCGAAATCTTTTCAAGAAGTATGTGAAGCTTTTTTTCTCCATAGAGATCAATTCCATACTTGCTTGTATCCTGTGCTATTATAATGATTTCTTTAATACCTTCTTCTGCAAGAATTCTAGTCTCTTCTACAATATCTTCGATTTTTCTACTTCTGTATTTTCCTCTCAACTGGGGAATTATGCAATAGGTGCACAGATTGTCGCATCCCTCTGCAATTTTCACATAAGCATAGTGTTTGCTTTCTGTAAGAATCCTAGGAAGATTATCAGGAATAATTCTGGATGGATCTTTTACAGCTGTACCTTCTTTTGATTCCTTTAACATTGTAAATATTTCATCATAATTTGAAGTACCTATGAAGAGGTCTATTTCAGGTATTTCCTTCAAAAGCTCTTCATAATACCTTTGTGACAAACATCCAGCTACTATAATTTTATTTATAATACCATCGTTTTTTAAATTAACAACTTCAAATATTGTGTTTATGGACTCTTCCTTGGCATCTTTTATGAAGGCACAAGTGTTTATTATCACTATGTCACTTTCTTCAATATTAGTTGTTAGTTCATATCCTTCTTTTAAAATTCCAAGCATATACTCCGAATCAACTGTATTCTTCGAACATCCAAGGGTAATTATATGTATTTTTTCCATTTTTTCTCCTACTAAAAATTGATTTCTTCCAGTTCTTCCGCATTGATTAAAACTTTTCTAGGTTTGCTTCCTTCATGAGGACCTACAACACCCATTTCTTCCAACTGGTCGATTATTCTTGCTGCTCTTGAATATCCAAGCTTAAGCTTCCTCTGAAGATATGAAACAGATGCATGTCCTTCAATAACTACAAGTTCTGCTGCATTTTGTATCAACTCGTCATAATCCTTGTCCTTGTCAAGCTGTACACTGTTTATTTCCTCTTCAATCTTTTCCATGCTAGAAATTATACTTTGGTTCCTTATGAACTCAATGACATCTTTTACTTCATCATCACTTACGAAAGTTCCTTGTATCCTTTGAGGCTTGCTCATGCCTACAGGATGATATAGAAGATCTCCCTTACCAAGAAGCTTTTCAGCGCCTCCAATATCAAGTATTGTTCTTGAATCAATATGAGAGGAAACAGCAAATGCTATCCTTGAAGGAATGTTTGCCTTTATAGTTCCTGTAATAACATCTACAGACGGTCTTTGAGTTGCAATGACAAGATGTATTCCAGCTGCCCTTGCAAGCTGTGCAAGCCTTGTTATACTGTCTTCTACTTCTCCAGCCGCCACCATCATAAGGTCTGCCTGCTCGTCTATTATTATAACCATCTTAGGTATTGTATCATTTTCATTTTCTTTTCTCATTTTTGCATTGTATGAGTTGATATCCCTAACACTGTTCTTTGCAAACAACTCATATCTGTTTGTCATTTCTTGAACAGCCCAGTTAAGCGCATTAGCTGCCTTTCTTGGATCAGTAACAACAGGTATCAGCAAATGGGGTATTCCATTATAAACATTCAGTTCAACCACTTTGGGATCCACCAGTATAAGCTTTACATCATTTGGTTTTGCATTGTAAAGTATGCTTATGAGCAGTGAATTTATACAGACACTTTTTCCAGAACCTGTTGCACCAGCTATCAAAAGATGGGGCATGGATGAAATATCTGCAACAATATTTTTTCCCGCAATGTCTTTTCCAATTGTAAATGGTATAGAATTGTCTTTTTCCCTTTTCCTATATTCATCAGAGTCTATAAGCTCCTTAAGAAATACATTGGACTTGTTTGAGTTTGGAACTTCTATTCCAATAGCAGCCTTCCCAGGTATGGGTGCTTCTATCCTCAAGTCTGAAGTTGCAAGACTTAAGGCTATATCCTTTGATAGGTTGGTTATTTTACTGACTTTAACTCCGGGAGCCGGTTGAAGTTCATATCTTGTTATAGTAGGACCTCTGTTTATCTGAACAAGCTTGCAGTCTATTCCAAAATTGTTCAAAGTGTTAAGGAGTATGTCTGCACTTTCTATTGCTTCCTGCTTCTCATTTTTGATATTGTCTCTTTTATTTTCCATAAGAAGATCTATTGGTGGAAGCTTGTATTCCATGCTTTGAATTGTACCACTTCCAAGACTGGTGTTATACTTGCCTTCAATGTCTTCACTGCTTTGTTTCACTTCTTCAACTACTTTTTCAGTCTTCTTTGCAGCTTTAGGCTTTTTAGCTAATTTTTTGCTTTCTGTATTATTTGTTGTCTTAAACTCTCCGCCTATCTCATCGCTGAAATCCAGCTGTTTCACTTCGGTTTCGTCAATACCAATATCCATAACCTTCTTCTTATCTGCTTGATGCTTG
>NZ_CEZJXU010000302.1:0-3227 GCF_983023055.1 Dethiosulfatibacter sp.
TGCCTGATTATAGTAGGAAAGTAAATTTAGATGTTGTAGTTACAACCCTCTGAAGTATATAAATAGGTAATTATCCTTGAATATTAGACTGAATTATAGTATTATTCATACATCGGGATGAGAGGTGATTTGAATGTATGATTTTGATCTTTTAAACTCAATATTGGAAACCAGGGAAGTTGGAAGGACATTCCTTCAATTTGACAGCATCCAATGTGCAGTGAAGAAGGCAAGGAGTATTTCAGCCCAAAGTCCTAATGGAATGGTGATACTTGCTGAAGAACAGTGGGATTCCAAGGGAAGAAACAAGGATCTTTGGTATTCTCCAAAGGGTGGACTATACTTGAGTATAATATTCAAAAATGCTGGAGTCAGGGACTTAACCAATGTACTAAATTTTGCAGCAGTCGCATCGGTACACGATGTACTTAAAAATATAGATATAGAGACAGAACTTAAACTGCCCAATGATTTGTACTATGAAGACAAAAAACTGGGAGGCACCCTTGTGGAAAAATCCATAAAAGGAAGAGAAGTATCATATATAGTTGGAATAAGAGTTAATCTTGATATAAAAAATGAAGACTTCATGTCAAATATTGACAGAGGAATTTCCCTCAACCAGATTGCTGGAGAAAGAATTCCAAGGGAGAAGCTTGTATCGGATATTCTCAATGATTTGGAAAAGAAATATCTTGGATTTGTAGAAGACGAAGGCCAGGAGCTTTTCCAGCCATGGAACAGAATGTTTGAAAGATACGACAACCTTATGGAAATAAGAAAAAAAGGCAACAAAAGATGGAAAAAGGTGGAAATATCCGGTTTTGACTGTGACGGAAGCCTTTTGTACTCTGACTGCTCATCCTGCGGAAACATAGTGGATATGAACAAGCAGGAAGTAAGAATGATTAAGGAATAAATATTGATGAAGATAGGTAATATAGAATTGAAAAGCAATGTTTTACTTGCCCCAATGGCAGGTATAACGGACAAGACCTATAGAATGATATGCAAAAAATTCGGTGCAGGTCTTGTATGTACGGAGATGATAAGCGCCAAGGGTCTTTTGTACAACGACAAGAAGACACATACTCTCATGGATATAGATGTGGGAGACACCCCCGTGTCTCTGCAGATATTTGGATCTGATCCGGACATCATGGAGAAAATAGTGATTGAAAAGCTGAATCATATGGATACATTCCAGATTCTTGACATAAACATGGGCTGTCCTGCTCCAAAGATAGTTAAAAATGGAGACGGGAGCGCTCTAATGAAAAACCCTAAGCTTGCCGGTGAAATAATGAAAAGGGTAAAGGCTGCATCCAACAAGCCTGTAACTGTGAAGTTCAGAAAGGGATGGAACGATGAAAACATCAATTTTCTTGAAATAGGAAGAATCGCCCAGGAGTCAGGTATTGATACAGTAATACTTCACGGAAGGACAAGGGAGCAGTTCTATTCAGGAAAGGCAGACTGGGATGCAATAAGGGAACTTAAGGAGAATATGGACATACCCGTTATAGGTAATGGCGACATATTCACACCTAAGGATGTAATGGACATGCTTGAATACGCCAAATGTGACGGTGTCATGATTGGAAGGGGAGCCTTTGGGAATCCATGGATATTCAGGGATTCCAATGAACTCATTAAGGGAAGTGTAGTTGAAGACCGAATAGCCCACGAAGAAAAGCTGAGACAGCTTTCGGAACATGTTGAAATGCTGGTCATGGAAAAACCTGAAAGAGTAGCCCTTTTGCAGATGAGAAAACATGCGGGATGGTACATAAAGGGATTGCATGGTGCGGCCGAAATGAGAGGACGTTTCAATAGGGTAAAGACAAGAGATGAAATGATTAGTCTCATCAACGAATACATAGATAAAATAAATACAGATTCATAGATATCAAATACCTTGACATATGATGTCTCATAACATATACTTTGTAGGATAAAATATTATTTACCAAAGGGGAGAAAAAAATGACAAATAATGAAACTCTGCTAACGAAACAAGGCTTAGAAGACCTTAAAGCGGAAACGGAAAATTTGAGGGTTGTAAAAAGAAAAGAAGTTTCAGAAAAGATTAAAGCGGCTCTTGCTTTTGGTGACATAAGTGAAAATTCAGAATATGATGAAGCAAAGAATGAACAAGCTGATATAGAAAGAAGAATTCTTAAGATTGAAAACATGCTTAAGAATGCAAAAATTATAGAGAACAATAACAATAATGATCTTGTTAATCTTGGATGCACAGTTAAGGTGAAAGACATTGAATTTGATGAAATAATGGAATACCAGATAGTTGGATCTGCAGAAGCTGATCCGTTTAAGGAAAGAATATCCAACGTATCACCTCTTGGACAGGCTCTTATGGGCAAAAAAGAAGGAGATATCGTAAATGTAGAGACACCTAGCGGTGCCATAGTTGAATATGAAGTATTAGGAATAAAATAACTAACTAGTAGGGATTTTTGTGTCTGATATTGAAAATCTTAATGAGCTGAGACTTATAAAAAGAGAAAAACTTGAGAAATTTGTCAAGGAAGGGAAGGATCCTTTCAAGATAGAAAAATACGATGTTACCCACAATAGCAAGTTCATTAAGAATAACTATGAAGATATGGAAGGTAAAGCCGTATCTTGTGCAGGAAGAATAATGTCTTAAAGAGGCCAGGGTAAGGTAGGATTCTATGATCTTCAAGATAGTGAAGGAAGAATGCAGGTTTTTGCAAAAAAAGACTTGTTGGGAGAAGATGAATACAACACTCTGAAAACTCATGACATCGTTGACATCATCGGAGTCAAGGTCGAAATTTTTAAAACTAAAATGGGCGAAGTTTCAATTAGAGCCACTGAAGTTTTATTGTTGTCTAAATCTCTGCAAAACCTTTCATTGCTCACCACAATACTTTGGATATAGACATGTATCTAAGGATTGCCAACGAATTATACCTCAAGAGACTTATAGTAGGTGGATTCGATGGAGTATATGAAATAGGTAAAATGTTCAGAAACGAAGGAATGTCAATTAAGCACAATCCTGAATATACAGCGATGGAAGTATACAAGGCTTACGTTGACTATGAATATATGATGGAGCTTACTGAAAATGTAGTTGCATTCATGTGTGAAAAGGCAAACGGAACTACAAAGATTAACTATCAGGGAATTGAGCTTGATTTTACTCCTCCTTGGGAAAGTGCAAATGCATTCTCCGAGCT
>NZ_CEZJXU010000303.1:0-3223 GCF_983023055.1 Dethiosulfatibacter sp.
GAGAAATATGTCCTCCCGTACCTCCACCGCTTAGTATATACTTCATAAATACCTCTGCTTTATAATGAATTTTTTGATATGTTAAGCAATATTCCAATAGATGCCATAAAAATCATAAGTGATGTTCCTCCAGCACTTATAAAAGGCAAGGCTATTCCTGTTGGGGGCATGGAAGAAGTGACAACTGCTATATGGATAAGAGCCTGAATTCCTATAAGTGCAGTTATTCCTACAGCCAGAAAAGAACCAAAAAGGTCACTTGCATTTATTGCAATTCTAAAGCCTCTCCAAATAATAACTATATAAAAAATAATAACTATGAAACAGCCTATGAATCCCAATTCCTCACCTACTATTGAAAAGATGAAGTCATTGTAGCTTTCAGGAATATAAAAAAACTTTTGCCGACTCTTTCCAAGACCAAGACCAAACAACCCTCCTGTTCCAAGAGCATATATTGACTGAACAACCTGCCATCCTAAATCAGCTTTGTATTTAAAAGGATCTATGAAGCTCGTGACCCTCAGCATCCTATATGGTTCATTTATTATAAGGTATGCAACTCCTGATGCCCCAATTAACATAGTCATAATAATATGTAAAATATTTGCACCTGCACAAAGATACATTACTCCAAGTGTAAGTGCAAGCACAAAGCTTGTACTCAAGTCATTCTGTATTACTATAATCCCTGAAAATACTCCAATCATAATTAAAACAGGAATATATCCCCTGCCAAACTTCTTAATGAATTTATTATTCTTTTCAAGAAAATATGCCATATAAACTATTGCAGTTACCTTTATAATCTCTGAAGGCTGAATACTTATGCCTCCTATTCTTATCCATCTCTGTGCTCCATTAGCAGTAGTTCCCACAGTAGTAAATAAAGAAAACCCTGCCAATATAATTATACCCAGAAAAACCTTGTTCAACTTTCTGTATATTCTGTAATCAATAAAAGATGTGATAATCATTGCGACAAAACCTAAAACACCCGCCACAATTTGTTTTTTTAGAAAAAAGAATCCATTCCCTTTGAAATTGTAGTAACCATCAGGATAGCTGGAACTGTATACCATAACGAATCCGAAAAGTACAAGCACAAGAATCGTCAAAAACAACAACCAGTCAATGGATTTTCTATTCTCCATTTTTTTCCACCAACTCAAATACTATATTTTTGAATTCATTTCCTCTAATCATGTAGTTTTCATACATATCCCAGCTTGCACAGGCTGGAGAAAGAAGCACTATCTCACCCTCCTTAGCATTATTAAAGGAACTCATTATACATTCTCTTAAGGTATCAAATATTTCATAATCAAGAAATCCATTATTCTTCATGGTTTCAGCCAACTTATATTTTGTTTCACCAAAAATGCTTGCCGTTTTCACATTGCCTTCGAGGTTATCTACGAGAAGACCGAAGTCTTCCCCCTTATCCATCCCTCCAAGTATTATGTGAACCGGCGGGTCAAAACTGTTTATAGCTTTAATTGATGCATCCGTATTGGTACCTTTTGAATCATTGTAGAAGCTTATACCTTCTACATTCGTTACATATTCTAATCTGTGCTCTACGCCTCTGAATGATGCAAGAACCTTTCTTATGGACTCCAAGTCCACTCCAGCAATCCTGGCAGCCAATATTGCAGCAAGAGAATTTTCTAAATTATGTAAACCAGGCATGAATATTTCATCAGCATTACAGACATATTCCGGCTTAAAAACATTAAGAATAATCCGATTTTGGTTTACATAAATACCCTCGATTTCCCTGTTTGTAGTTGTAAAGTACAGCTTTTTACATTGTGTATCTTTGATTTCACTTTGTAAAACATCATTGTCATAGTTAATTATGCAATAGTCATTTTCAGTCTGGTTCGATATTATCTTAAGCTTAGCATCAATATAGTTTTCATATGTCTTGTGCCAAGATATATGGTCTGGACTAATATTTGTAATAACTGAAATATTTGTCCTGAAATCCCTTATTCCATCAAGCTGGAAGGAGCTTAATTCAACAACGCCTATATCACTGTCACTCATGTCCTTAAAGTCCCACATTATTCCCGATCCAATATTCCCTGTAACCACAGCATTCCCCTTCCATTGATTGATCATTTCACCAATAAGGGTTGTAGTGGTTGTCTTTCCGTTTGTTCCTGTGATTCCTATTAGAAAACTGTCACCGCAGTTTCTGTAAGCATATTCCACATCATTTACAATTTCAACGCCACTATTTTTGGCAAATACAATTATTGGGTCTTCATTTGGTATTCCAGGACTTTTGATAAGCATGACATATTGCTTCATGTCAATGCTATCGCCTGTAGTATATGTTTTTATATTTGATATTCCATTTTCATCCAAAACAGACTGAAGTTCTTCCCTTGTTTTTCTGTCGATTATATCTGCTGTTTTATTTTCTGATTTAAGTCTCTTTAAGGCTGATATACCAGAGATTCCAAGTCCATATATTAATGTTTTTTCTTTATTCATTCACTATCCCCTTATATGAATATTACAGCAACAGCAATCAGTCCAGAAACTGCTGCAACCAAATAAAATCTTATTACAACCTTGGTTTCCTTCCATCCCTTTTCTTCATAATGATGATGAAGAGGACTCATAAGAAACACCCTCTTACCTCTTGTCTTGAATGAAACCACCTGGATTACAACAGAAAGTGTTTCAGCAAGAAATACAGACCCAAGTATTGGAAAGATTATCATTACACCAGACAGTACCATAAGAGCAGAAACCGCACCACCAAGGGCCAGTGACCCTACATCGCCCATAAATACTTTTGCAGGATACTTATTGTGGATAAGAAATCCCATACATCCTCCCGTTATTATGGATGCAATAGATATGAGTGAGTCTGTATTCTGTAGCTTGTCTCCAAGAACCGATGCAATTATTATGAAAAACACAAAGAATACTGACGTTATTCCTGAAGCAAGTCCATCAAGACCGTCTGTTAAATTCACACTGTTTACTATTCCCAGGACAACAATTATCGTAAAAGGAATATAGAACAATCCCAGGTCTAAATATTTTCCTATTACAGGAATGTATATGCTGCTTCCCATATCTGTAAACAAATACTGATAAAAAGACAGTACAAGGGCAAACAGAAGCTGTCCTGAAAGTTTTTGCCAAGCTCTTAGTCCCAGATTTCTTTTTTTTACAACTTTTATATAGTCATCTATAAAAC
>NZ_CEZJXU010000304.1:0-515 GCF_983023055.1 Dethiosulfatibacter sp.
GTAGTAGGATGTGCATATATAACTTCAGAAGCATCTTTTTGTGAAATTTCGTTTTCAATCATGTTTGCAATTATTGAAATAAGATCAGAAGCATGAGGTCCAATTATGCTTCCGCCTATTGCCTTATCGTTTGTTTTCTCATCGATTATCTTGACGAGACGTTCAGATTCACCGGCAGTGAGGGCTTTTCCGTTTGCGGCGAAATCGAATTTTCCAATTGCGATTTCAACATCAAGCTGCTGTGCTTCCTTTTCACTGTATCCAGTAACTGCGATTTCAGGTATTGTGAATATTGCAGAAGGAACATTGCTATACTTCATCTCATGGTTTTCTTCGAGGATGTTTTTGACAGCGGTGAATCCCTGATGTGAAGCAACATGTGCCAGCTGCATCTTTCCATTCAGGTCGCCGATGGCATATACGTTTTCCAGCGATGTTTCCATTTTGTCGTTGACCTTTACGGCATTTTTTCTTTCAGTAAGATCAATTCCAAGTTTTTCCCATTCAACTCCGCC
>NZ_CEZJXU010000304.1:525-3210 GCF_983023055.1 Dethiosulfatibacter sp.
TGCAATTCTTCCAACGCACATCAATACCTTATCCGAAACTACGAATTTTGCTTCGTCTTTTTGAATGAATTTAGTAATCAGGCTTTCTTCTTCAGTTTTGATTATTTCATCGGCTCTTGCGCTTGTGTATATTGCAATGCCTTTATCTATAGCCTCTTTGTATATTACTTCCCTTACATCATCGTCGATTACGTTGATGATTGCATCAAGGAATTCTACAATTGTAACCTTTGTACCGAATGAAGAAAATACGAAAGCAAATTCCATTCCAATAACTCCACCACCGATTATTGTAAGCGATTCTGGAATTTCATCTATTTCAAGAAGTTCCTTGTTTGTTAGAACACCTTCAAGGTTGGCTCCAGGTATTTTTATCTTCATAGCTTGAGAACCCATGGCAAGAATAAGATTTTTAGTGTTTATAGTCAAATCTTCTTTCTTATTTTTCACCTTAATGCAGTTCACATCTTCAATCTTTGCCTCACCCATTACAGTTCTTACCTTGTTGGAAGATAAAAGATATTCAATTCCTCCACCGAGAGTGTCGACGATATTGTTTTTCCTCTCGAGAACTTTTTTCATGTCCACCTTAAGATCTGATGCAGAAATTCCGAATTCTTCAGACTTCTTCATTTCAGAGTACAATGATGCCGATTTCACAAAAGCCTTCGTTGGTATGCATCCCCAGTTAAGGCATGTTTCACCAAGCTTTTCCTTTTCGATGATTACCGTGCTGAGACCATCCTTAGCCGCAGCTATTGCAGCCTCGTATCCTCCAGGACCTGCTCCTATAATTACAAGATCAACGTCAAGTGTTTCAACTTTTGCTTTAGCTATTCCAAAGCTGTAAGTAGCTTTGGGAGCTTCCGCCTTTTTGCCGTCTATAGCAAAAAGCTTGTCTCCAATTGAAACTTCTTGACCAGCTTCTACCAATACTTCAGTTATAGTTCCATCGTATTCTGAAACTATGTCAACAGCTGACTTTGAAGTTTCTATAGTTAAGAGTGTATCTCCTGATTTAACACTGTCACCCTTTTTAACATCTACGCTTCCAATGACACCTTTTCTATCATGTCCTTTTATCTTTGTTAATAATATATCCATATTTCACCTCTATAATAGTAAAAAGGGCAGATAATCTGCCCCTTTATAAATATTTATTCAAAATCAGGTGCAAACTCATCTATACATTCTTTTAATAATGTTACAGTATAAGCCATTGCAGGTCCGCCGCCAAATGCAACAGAAACCATTGCTGCTTCCATTACTTCCTCTCTAGAAGCTCCAGCTTCAAAAGCCTTGTATGAATGGTATACTATGCAGTATTCGCATTTGATATATACTCCAAGAGCAACACTCATCAGTTCTTTTGTTTTCAAGTCTATAGTCTTTGGTTCATATGCAGCACCCAAAAGACCCATAAAAGCGCCAACTGCTTCTCCATTAGTTTGTCCAACTGTTTCAAGTCCACTTACAAAATCATTTAATTGCTTTCTTACATCAGCCATAGCCAACCTCCAAATATTTATAATTGTGCCTACAACTATTAGTATAGCAATTTGCGAATACTTTGTCAATGTATTCACAAAAAAACGTTTACCTTTATTTATAAATCGTCAAGAAAGCAGCTACGCTGCGTTAACCGGGTCACGCTTCATGTGACCATAGCGGTTATTAAGAGGTCGTAGAAAGTTTCCTTAACCGCGTAATACCAATGCTTCAAGGGATTACGCATTTTTAACTTTCTTAGACTATAAAAAAAGAACCACCTTACGGCAGTTCTTGGATTTTTCTATTAAGTGGAACTATTTTATAGGTGTTGCACCAATTATATTATTAAGCATCTTGTCCATGACTTTTTGAAAGGTTACAAGATCATCAGGAGATATGTCTCTTACAAGATCTTCGTTGAAAGTGTTTCCATGTGGAAGGAGCTTTTCGATTGTTTTATTACCCTTTTCCGTAAGTTTTATGATAATTTCCCTTTTGCTGTCGGGATTAGTATATCTTTCGGACAATCCGTTGTGTTCCATTCTATCCAGTAGTCTTGTAACTGTTGAAGGCTTAAGATTCATCATTGTTGCAAGTTGAACCTGCTTCAACTCCCTGTGTTTATTTATATAATACATTGCAATCCATTGAATTCTTGTAACATCTGTTCCCTTTAACCTTCGACCGAAGGCTTCCGAAATAATTTTCATATTATTATCGGCTACGTAGAATACTCATTTATCAAGATTGAATTTTGTCATTATTAATACCTCCAGTACATTGTTATGATTATATTATCATATTTTACCAAACAATATAACCATAGTGAAGAAAAAACAAATAATAATTGTTCATATCTTGTGAAAGATTATTTGCAATTGTTGTAGAAGCGCAATAAAGGAAGTATAATTAGTGTCTACTGAGTAAGTAGAATTTTTGATTAACCCGCCATCGTAAAAGGATATTTGCTGAAAAGCAGCAAATTCCAAATAAATTCCAAAAAAGAGCGTAAAGAAATCTTGAACAGATTCGTCACAAATATGGATAATGAAATTGCTGTCATTGTAGTTTCCTTCAGTTTGGTTTTTATCAATCCAAGATTGTAACACCTTTTGCTCAAACTGAAAACTCTTTCAACTTCAATGCGATCTACATTATCCTGATATTCAATGGCTTTATCATATTCATTGTCTT
>NZ_CEZJXU010000305.1:0-536 GCF_983023055.1 Dethiosulfatibacter sp.
AAATCCAAGATAGAAGACAGAATGGTACGAATGATGCTACAGAAGCTCCAAGCATAGTGGCTCCAAATATTGCATTCGCATTCCAAGGTATCAACCATGCTCCAAGGGTACCGCTGTCCTCAAGAAGTCTTGAAAGGTTTTCAGGTGCTAATTTGTTCTTCTTGAATATAGGTTTCATGATTGTTCCTGGAACTATTTCTGCCAGAAGCATTGATGATCCTATCATGTTTGTAGTATATCCAATAATCAGTGTATAGAATACTGTCTTGAATCTTGAACCTTCACAGTTGTTTGCCATTGGCTTAACAAGTGCTCCAAGTATTCCAGATTCGCTTAACATACCTGTGATTGCCGCTGCCGAGAAAACTATGAGGAATGAACTGATCATACTCATGATACCACCTCTGTTCAGTAGCTTGTCTATGTATGTAAGTCCACTATCTACTGAATATCCGTCATAAAGGTATCCAAGAAGAACCTGGATACTTTCTCCCTGTCTGAAGAATGCAACTGTCATACCCATGAAAGTTCCTGCT
>NZ_CEZJXU010000305.1:615-3197 GCF_983023055.1 Dethiosulfatibacter sp.
TATTCCACTAAGTGATTCAATTGTATTGTTTACAATTGATGGATCGTAAGCTGATGCGCTAAATTGCAATCCCATAATTCCAAATATGATTGCACAAAGTATATAGGCTGGCAAAGTTGTCAAAGTCATATGCTTAATGTGAGTCATAAGAGGTGTTCCAGTCACTGCTGCCGCAAGGTTAGTTGTATCTGACAATGGTGACATTTTGTCTCCAAAGGCTGCTCCTGAAATTACTGCTCCTGCAGTCATTCCTACTGGAACTCCAAGGGCATTTCCTATACCTACCATTGCAAGTCCTGCCGTTCCTATAGTTCCCCATGATGTACCTGTTGCCAAAGATGTAAATGAACAAACCAAAAGCGTTGTCAATAAAAATGCCTTAGGTGATATTACCTTAAGTCCAAGTACGATTATAAGCGGCACAGTTCCACTTGCTATTAGTGCTGCTATCATTGTTCCAACTATGAGGATGATGAAGTTGGCTTCAAGAGATTCCATTACAACCTTCCATCCAAATCCTTGGGTTTCCTTGTAGGTGTAACCAGTTTTCATTACCAATGGTACTGTGAATATCCACGCAAGTACAAACATTGTTTCAATTGCAGCCCCAAAAATTATTGCTCCGCCAAGTACAAACAAAAATACAAGTCCTACTACCATTGCTGCATAACCAAATTTAATATGGTTACCTCTCTCTAAAATCGAATCTGACATGTTACCCTCCATTATTTTTAGTTTCTCAAACTATCGCAAAATTCTCTCTACTATGTCAGTGCTTAGTTCTATAAATATTTAATTTTAATAAGTTCCTTCATAAATCATTTCAGCCGGTCCTGTAAGTTGTAGTACGTCGCCGTCTAGAATCTCTATGTTCAACCTCCCTCCAGGTACATTTACGTCCACATTCTTGCCTACCATGCCTAAATGATTCAATATATATACACTGGCACAAGATCCTGTTCCGCATGCCAAGGTATTACCTATTCCTCTTTCCCAGGTATCAACATTTATTTCACTGTCGCTTAATACCTCTGCAAAGTTTACATTAATTTTCACTGGATAAATATCAAGTTCTGATATCTCCATACCGTATTTCAAAAGTTCTTCCTTGTCCATGGAATCAACCTTCACCACGGTATGAGGCACACCCATGAGTATGCTGCTTACAGAATATTCCCTATCAGAGCATTTCACGGTTTCATTTATGAACCTGTCCTTTTTAGTAGCAACAGGAACAGCCGATGGAGTAAATACAGGTGTTCCGATTTTTTCTGTAACACTAACAACTTCTCCATCTACAACTTCAAGATTTATCTCCATAATTCCCGCAAGGGTTTCCACGGTAAAATCCTTCTTGTCAATAATTCCTTCATTGTATACATACTTGCTGAAGCATCTCAGTCCGTTTCCACACATGTCGGCTCTAAGGCCGTCTGAATTATAAAAATGCATAAACACATCCGCAACTTCAGACTCTCCAGGATACATAAATCCATCAGCACCCACACCAAATCTTCTATCGCATATTTCGATTACAAAATTGTCAAGATTATCTATTTTTTCAATATCTTTCATCAGAATAAAATCATTTCCAGTTCCCTGGTATTTCTTAAATCCAATCATTTCGTCCTCCATTTGTGAAGCCTACTTGTAGTTGTACATTCCTTCACTTATAAACTCGGCAGGTCCTGTAAGCTCTATTGCATTTCCATCCTTAACTTCAACATAAAGCACTCCACCCAGGGCATTTACCTTGATCTTCTTTTCTGTAAGACCCATATAGTTCATTAGATATCCTATTGCACAGGATCCTGTCCCGCAAGCAAGGCATCTTCCGTCACCTCTTCCCCAGAAGTCAACATCGATTTCGTTTTCACTCACTTTCTTTACAAAATTGATATTGGCATTTCTTGGAAATATTTCATGGGTTTCAAGAAGCGGTCCATATTTCAACACATCATCTTCATTCAATTCGTCCACAAGTATCAATACATGGGGCACAGCCATAAGAACCGCACTCATTTCAAATTCTCTGTCAAGACACTTGATTTTTTGATTTATAAATACCTTTTCATCTGTTGTTACAGGAACACTTTCAGGTGTAAGAGAAGGCACTCCTAGATTTTCCGTAACACTTACTAGCTTGTCACCATCAAAATTAAGTTTTACTTCCATTATTCCAGCAAGAGTATCTACCGTGAATTCCTTCTTGTCTACAATACCTTCCTCGTAAACAAACTTGGCAAAACATCTGAGTCCGTTTCCACACATTTCCGCTCTACTTCCGTCACTATTGAAGTAATTCATGAATACATCGGCCTTATCGGATTTTTCAGGATACATGAATCCATCTGCACCTATTCCAAATCTTCTATGGCATACCTTCTTTACAAAATCTTCAACATCTTCAATTCCATCAGTATTTTTAACTATTACAAAATCATTTCCTGCTCCCTGATACGTTTTAACTGGTATCATGACTGCACCTTCCCTTATCTAAGACTTATATCGTATTGTGTTAAATCTTCATATGATTGACGCTTTACAATTACCTTTGATTCTCCATCCTTTAGCATTATGGT
>NZ_CEZJXU010000306.1:0-3196 GCF_983023055.1 Dethiosulfatibacter sp.
TGAGAGTTGTCAGGGAAACTGTATTTAACAGGTTTGGAATTATGCTTGAACCTGAGGTAAGGATTATTGGAGAAGAATTCTAGGAGGACTTGATTATCTATGAAACTATACAGTGATTATCACATTCATTCAAAGTATTCAAAAAACGGTCATTGTAAAAGTGAACTGGAAGAAATAGTTAAAGCTGCTATTGACAAGGGACTTAAGGAAATAGCAGTGTCTGACCATGGAATTAAACATTTCATTTATGGAACAAGCGAGAAAAACATAATAAAGGCAAGAAAAGAAATCGATATATTGAGGGAGAAATATCCTGAAATAAATATAAAGCTAGGAATAGAAGCAAACCTGATATCCTATAACGGAGACACGGATATTACGCAAGTGGTAGTTGACAATTGCGATATCATACAGGTTGGAATACACTTTGGTGTATTGTTCAAGGGATTATGGGGAAATATCAGGTTTTTTAAGTTCAATTTCATTGGAAGGTTCATTAAACCACTAAGGGAATATATGACTGGAATCAATACGGAAGCATTGATAAGAGCAATGGACAAATATGATATAGATATAATCACGCATCCTGGAGACAAGGTTACAGTAGATATTGAAAGACTGGCAAAAGCAGCGGAAAGAACAAATACCGCACTTGAAATAAATAATTCACACAGACATTTGAGTGTTGAAGAAATAAAGATAGCATCAAAATACAAGGTTGATTTTTATATAGGATCAGACGCCCATGTTTGCGAAGCAATTGGGGAGTTTACTGATTCATATGATAGAATAAAAAAAGCAGGTTTGAAAATTGACAGAATAATCAATCTGGAGGTATGAAATGAGATTTGTTATAATAACGGGTATGTCTGGAGCAGGCAGAAGTCTTGCAGCAAAGGCATTTGAGGATATGAATTACTACTGTATGGATAACCTTCCACCTTCTCTTCTTCCTGAGTTTGCAAAGCTTTGTAGAGAGTCGTCGAAGACAATTGAAAGAGTTGCTGTAGTAGTGGATATAAGAGGTGGGGTGTTTTTCAAGGACCTTTTTGAAAGTCTTGATACCCTTCAGAATGAAGGAATAGATTACGAGATTGTATTCCTGGACGCAACAGATGAGGTTCTCGTGAAACGATTTAAGGAGCACAGGAGACCTCATCCTGTCAACCCTACGGGAAGGATAATCGAGGGGATAAACACTGAAAGGGCAATGTTGAGGGAGATAAAGGACAAATCGGACTATATTCTAGACACCTCAAGTTTCACCAATGCAGTGCTTAAGGAAGAACTCAATGAGATTTTCCTAAGGGGAAATATCCAGAAAAACATTACGATATCAATTGTTTCCTTTGGTTTCAAGAAGGGAATACCAGTTGACTGCGACCTTATTTTTGATGTAAGATTTTTACCTAACCCTCACTATATTGAAGAACTGCAGCCCCTTAATGGAAATGACAAAGAAGTGCAGAACTATGTAATGGACTTTGAGCAGAGCAAGGTATTCCTTGAGAAGCTTGAAGATATGATGAAGTTTTTGATTCCACATTATCAGAAGGAAGGAAAGACTCAGCTGGTAATAGGAATAGGTTGTACTGGTGGAAAACACAGGTCTGTAACGATTGCGAATCTTCTGGGAGACAGGATAGGTTCTGAAAACTATAGAACAGTCATTACTCACAGAGATGTATATAAGTAAGAGGTGGAAGTGAAAAATTCATTGGAGAAAAATGACCTGACTAAAGGGTCCATTACAGGAGCTTTGTTCAAGCTGGCAATACCTGTCATGGGAACTTCCTTCATACAAATGGCATATAATATGATTGACATGATATGGATAGGAAGGCTTGGAAGTTCAGCTGTGGCTTCTGTTGGAACGGCTGGGTTTTATCTTTGGATGGCATTTGGATTTTTAGTGCTTTCAAAAATAGGAGCACAGATTAATGTAGCACAAAGTTTTGGTAGAAATGATATTGGAGCAGTCAAAAGATACAGCGGTGCAGGTCTTCAAGGAGCAGTTATTACTGGAATTTTATACTGCCTTGCCATGTATGCTTTTAAAACAAAACTTATAGATTTTTTTAATATTGATGATGTTGAAGTTAACAAGAACGCTGTCGAATATCTGCAGATTGTAGTGTTTGGACTTTTTTTTATGTTTATTAATGAAGTAGTGTCAGGCATAATAATTGGAAGTGGGAAAAGTAGTTTTCCGTTCAAGGTTAATGCGGCAGGACTCATTACGAATATTGTACTCGACCCTATATTGATTTTCGGTATGGGACCCTTTAGTGCAATGGGAGTAAGCGGCGCAGCAGTGGCAACAGTAACATCACAGTTGGTTGTAACAATATGTTATGGAGTTTTCATAGCAAGGGATAAGAATCATTTCTTAAGGTTTTCCATCTTCAAAAGGTTTTATTATAAGGAGATAAAGGAAAATATAAGGATAGGATTGCCTGTAAGTGTGCAGAGCATTCTTTTTACATTTTTTTCGATGTATATAGCAAGGATTGTATCAGTATGGGGCCCTGTAGCTGTTGCTATTCAAAGGGTAGGTGGACAGATAGAATCCGTTTCCTGGAGAACGGCAGATGGATTTTCTTCGGCATTGTGCTCCTTTATCGGACAGAACTATGGTGCAGATAATAGAGAGAGAGTTAAAAAAGGATATATTACAGCCTTGAGACTCATGTCAATATTTGGATTCTTTACATCTGTACTGCTTATAGTTTTTGCGGAACAAATCATAACTCTGTTCATACCTGAAACTGGAGCAATTATTATTGGAACAGAATATCTTAAGATACTTGGACTTTCGCAACTTTTCATGTGTTTGGAGATAACCTCATCAGGGGCCTTTGCAGGAATGGGTAAAACAAAGCCGCCAGCATTGATAGGTATATTGTTAAACTTAGCAAGAATTCCTCTTGCTATTGCTTTGTCTAAAACTGTATTGGGACTTAATGGTGTCTGGTGGAGTATATGTATAACAAGCATACTTAAGGGTATAATTTTAACGGCATGGTTTTTGATGAATAATCGAAACTATTGGAATCGTTGAATTAATAGAATGTAGTTTTAAAAATTTCATTGATAGTACAAATTATTTTGAAAGGAGAATATACTGAAATCAATGATTTCTAGTATATAAGGTTTATATGGCTAATTTATGGAGTGGAAGGTTTGAAAAAAGCAT
>NZ_CEZJXU010000307.1:0-3196 GCF_983023055.1 Dethiosulfatibacter sp.
TAAGCAGTAAATATGTTTTTCATCTGCATGTATCTTGGTTCATTAAGCGAATCAATTGCAGTCAATAAACATGGAGTCTGTACTTCAAGCACTTCATATCCATCTTCAAGAGCTTTTCTTATTTTAAGATTTTTCCCATCAAATTCTACATTTTCAACATAAGTTACCTGTGGAAGATTAAGACTTTCAGCGATTCCAGGTCCTACCTGTGCAGTATCTCCGTCAATTGCTTGTCTTCCTGCCATTACAATGTCATAATCAAGCTTTGCTATTGCACCTGCAAGAGTTCTTGAAGTTGCAAGAGTATCAGATCCTGCAAAAGCTCTGTCTGAAATAAGTATTGCATCATCAGCGCCCATTGCTATTGCTTCCTTAAGTGCAACTTCTGCCTGTGGTGGTCCCATTGTAATAACTGTTACATTTGCACCATGCTTATCCTTAAGGCGTAAAGCCTCTTCAATTGCATTCTTATCATCCGGATTGATTATTGATGGAACTCCGTCTCTGATAAGTGTTCCTTTTACCGGATCTATCTTTACTTCATTTGTATCTGGTACTTGTTTTACGCAAACAACTATATTCATATCTTTATTCCTCCCAATTATCTAAACATGTTTCCTGAGATAACCATTCTCATAACTTCGTTTGTTCCTTCATAGATCTGAGTGATTTTTGAATCTCTCATCATTCTCTCTACTGGATAATCCTTGATGAATCCGTATCCACCGTGCATTTGTACACAGTTTGTTGTAACTTCCATTGCACAGTCTGATGCAACCATCTTGGCCAATGCTGCTGATTCAGCATATGGCTTTCCATTATTCTTGTCCATTGCAGCCTTGTATACAAGATATCTTGCCTGCTCGATTTTAGCTTTCATGTCTGCCATTCTGAATTGAAGATACTGGAACTTGTGAATTGCTCTTCCAAACTGCTTTCTTTCTTTCATATATGCTATAGTGTGGTCCATTGCTCCTTCTGCTATTCCAAGAGCCTGTGCAGCAACACCAATTCTTCCGCCGTCAAGAGTCTTCATAGCAATACCAAATCCTTTTCCTTCTTTTCCCATAAGGTTTTCAGCAGGTACTACACAGTCTTCCATTATAATTTCACCAACTTGAGCTGATCTTATTCCCATCTTGTCTTCAATTTTTCCTATTGAAATTCCTGGGAAAGCCTTTTCAACTATGAAAGCTGATAATCCTTTAGTTCCTTTTGATCTATCAGTCATGGCAAATATTACAAAAGTATCTGCTATAGGACTGTTTGTAATGAAACATTTTTGTCCGTTTAGTATATAATTGTCTCCATCCTTAACTGCTACAGTTCTAACTCCTGCTGCATCAGTTCCGGCTCCCGGCTCTGTAAGTCCGAATGAACCTATCTTTCTTCCTGTACAAAGATCCGGAAGATATTTCTTCTTCTGATCTTCAGATCCATAAGTGCTTATTGCTGACATATTAAGAGATGTCTGTACAGAATATGATATACCTACTGAAGCATCAACCTTTGATATTTCCTCTACTGCAAGGATATATGAAAGATAGTCTCCGCCTGCTCCTTCATACTCTGTTCCGAAAGGAAGGCCAAGTAGTCCTATTTCACCCATTTTCTTGTACTGGTCTATTGGAAACACGCCTGTCAAATCTGCTTCTGCTACTTGTGGCTCCAATTCTGTTTGTGCAAATTCTCTTACTGTTTGAACAACCAATTGTTGTTCTTTACTTAGATCAAAATTCATTTTTTCCTCCTGTGTGAATCATACATAATTACTATTTCTATGTCCCTATAATAATACATTGTTAAACTATGTACAATATCGCACTTTTTAGTTATTATGTACCAAAATGGATATATAGTTACCATTTGTATACTTACTTACAAAAATCATACTTTAACTATAGAAGCCCATATTTTCAACGTTTATGTCCATATTTTTAAAAAACCATGCTTTTTTTTTATGTTTTTTGACATGAAAAAACTCGATATTTTACTGATTATTTATATATTTTTTTTGGAATAAATAGATAAAAACAAAATAAATCGTTATTTTTTTATCATTTATATAATTCAAATAGGAATCATATAGCTGTCACAAGTCAAAATTCCACAGTATAGTAGATACAAAAAAGACCTATCTAAATTAGATAAGTCTTTATATATGGATGCTAAAATCCATCCTATTACCATATGAAGTTTATATATTCAATTTAATATGTAATCAAATCGCTGTTTTTTATGTCCGTTACAAACATGTATCCAGGACCATGGGTTATTGCAAATGGTATTTTGCTCTGCCTCAATGCATTTTGTGGTGTAACTCCACAGGCCCAGAATACAGGAACTTCGTCCTCTTCTATTCCCACAAAATCACCATAGTCCGGTTTTGTTATATCTTCTATTCCTATTTCTGAAGGATTTCCAATATGCACAGGTGCACCGTGAACCTGTGAGAATCTCGATGTTATCATTACAGCTTTTGTAACATCCTTTGATTTTATAGGTCTCATTGAAACAACAGTATTTCCGCTGAAAACTCCGCTGTCTTCTAGTTTTATGTTTGTATCATACATGGCAACATTGGCTTGTTTCTCCATATGAGGAATTCTAATACCTTCCTTGACCAGCTCTGATTCAAAGGTGAAGCTGCAGCCAATAATGAAGGATACAAGGTCATCCCTGTGGTAATTATCAACATTGTCAATATTAGAAACCAGGTTGCCGTCCTTGTATATATTGTAGTTTCCTATATCAGTATATATATTTGAGCCTTTTGCAATTTTTCCCAAATATTTTTCACCTGGATCCGATACATAAAGAAGAGGGCAGGGCTTTGGATTTCTGTATGCAAAGAGCAAAAAGTCATAGGCATATTCCTTTGGCAAAATCACCAGATTTGCCTGGGCATATCCTGAAGCCACCCCCGAAGTAGGCATTATAAATTCCCTGTTTCTTATAAGTTTTCTTATGGTTTCAGGTGCTGCATTAAAATAGTCCATCCTAAACCTCCACAACTTTTACATTAAATGATTTATTGTTGAAGCCAAGATTGAATCTTCTGACTTCGTTTATTTTGTAATATCCATAGTCAAGACTGCTTTTCCATTCTTCAATGGTTTTATTGACTTTTTTCCATGCAGTAATTGCTTCTTCAACTGATACTGCTTCAAATTCAACTGATTCCTGAGGTTTCTTC
>NZ_CEZJXU010000308.1:0-3194 GCF_983023055.1 Dethiosulfatibacter sp.
TTATAACACAAATATAATTCTTGTAAAAGGTTTTTTTGTGTTTTTCTAAAAAACAATTGTTTTTATAATATAAACAGCCTTAAAGTACAGAACAACATCTCCAGACATCGTTATCCTCGTATACATACATTGTTAATTTGCATATAAGGTATTCAAAAAAACGGTTTCTGCACTTTGCAGAAACCGGTCATTTATCTATCATTATTTGTTAATTTAATTAGTAGTTGTTTCACTGGTCTGGCTAGACTCATCTTCAATCTTTACTTCTTTAATGTCCCTTATAACCTTCCAGATTCCTTCTTCCTTAACCAGATTCCATACGTCCTGATTATTTTCTATATATTTGGTTGTTTCTCCCTCAGTAACCTGATACTTGTAATAGACAGTAACCTTTGCAGTGTCTCCAGACACCTCATACCCCAATGTGTCGTAATCGATAAGATCGTATTTATCAGTAGTCATCTCCTCATAATACACATCAAAATTGTCTGTTCTGTCTTCTACTGGTGTAAGAATGAAAACCTGGCTGAATCGCTTGTGTCTTTCAGCCTTAAAATATTCATACATTGCATCCATTGGAGTTCTTCCTCTGAAATCCTCATCTCCCATGTCGACAGGGTATGTTGTACCTTTCTCCGCTGCAGATTTCATGAAAGATTTAGGATCATAAACATTAGATGAATTCCAGATCATATATGAATCTATTCCAAGCTCTTTTGCTGCAATTATCTGCTGTCTTACTTCTGTATATCCATAGTATATATGTCCTGCTACCCAGGTTGCAGTAAAATCCTGTAGCCATGGTCTTATAGAACTGCCCTCGGCTACTGCTGAATTTTTTTCAAGTGCTTCCATCATGGATCCTCTAATGACACCGTAGGGGTGTGCATCAGGAACTTCGTATCCGTACCAATCTGCTCCATAGTGGCTTGGATATGACATTGGACATACATAATCTACATGAGGTGCAATTTCAATCCATGACTGTCCGATGTCTTCAGGATAATCATCCCAGGTTCTAGTAATGAGGCCAAAAACGTCGGCTCCAATATTCACACCGTAATCTTCAAGACTTACCTTGGCATATTCAAGGAAATCCCCTATGGCCTCATCCTTTTGCCTTCCTTCCCTTCCTGGAAAATTTGTAATTGGATTGTAGGCTCTGGCATTGTCAGGAAACCTTACATAATCGAACTGTATTTCCTTGAAACCTAAAAGTGCGGCCTCTTTTGCTATAGCCACATTATAGTCCCATACATGCTTGTCAAATGGATTTACCCACGGAGTTCCGCTATAGTCATGCCAAACTCCACCATTTTTAAGCTGAATTGAATAATCAGGTTTTGCATAGGCAAAATTTCTATCTTTAAATGTTACTATCCTCGCTATGGGATAAATATCATACTTGTCAAGTATTTCCAGGAGGGCGCCTACATCCTTGATTCTTGTAGAACGGTTTGCATCTACGCTATTTACAATTTCAAGTGAGCTTTCGTAGGTTAAAAGACCCGAATCATCCTTTACATCTATTACAACTGCATTAATTTCAGTTGCTGCAGCTATTCCTATAATCTTCTCTAAAGTATTCAAGTTCTGCAGTGTTGGACTCAATCTATTTATTTCAGCAATGTTATTTGTCTCTACAGCCTCAATATATGATTTGTATGATTCTATATCATCTATATCCACAGACTTACCTGCAGTGCTTCCTGTAGAAAACAATCCCTTTGCATCAATTTTCACCTTTTCAACTTCAAAATCTACTGGAGGCAAAGGTATATAGAATTCTCCTAGATCCTGTTTTCTGATTTCTTCAAGTTCTGCCCTATCCTTCAGTGCCTGTTCATATGCAATTTGAGCCTGCTCTTCCTCAGTAAGCTTATCAACAGGATTTTCTGTAACATTATCAGGGTCCTCGATGTTTACTACCTCGTCTGTAATATTTTCTGATGGCTCTGTAACTTCGTTATTATCTCCAGAATCCGTATTTTTATTTCCGCATCCCCCGAGAGTCATTATCATGCATAGTACAAGTATTACTGCAATCATTCTATTAACCATTCAATACTCCTCTTAGTTATTTTTATAGCTACTTTGTTTCCACTCGAATTATATCATAGCATCATTCATTTTTTCATATTTTATTATGAATTTATAGAAACATATTCAGCAAGTTCACCCATAGACAACTCTTTTTTAGTTCCGCTTTTATTGTTTATTACCTCATAGATGTTGTCAACAGACTTCTTACCAACTATGATAGTAATTGAACATCCTATTAGCTCAGAATCCTTGATTTTCGATCCCATGCTCCCTTTTCTGTCATCAAGAATGGTCTTTTCAGATCCTGTAATTCTCGAGATTTCCAAAGCCTTTTCAAGTATGTCTTCCTTGTTGTTTGCAACAATAACATAGTATTCAAAGGGTGATGTAATTACTGGCAACACAAGCTTATCCTCAGTTGAATTGAAATGAACAACAGCCGATAAAAGTCTATACATGTTTATTTTAATCCTTCCTATGGCTACGTTCTTATCTTTTGAATTATGGTCCTTATAACGAAGAGAATTGTCTTCTGAAAAACCGCCGTCAAATATTTCCAAATCAACAATTTTCAAGTAGTCTATTAAATCACATTCCTCATGTTCACAAGTAATGATGTCATCTACAAGATCAGCTTCAAAATCCCTTCCCAGATTTACATTTTTCAGATGGTAGTCTTTCTTATTTGCTCCTGCTATAAAATTATTCATTGCAAAAACTTCGTTGTCTATTAATACCATGCAATTTTTAAGACCCACAGGTCCTGTTGATCCCGGATATCCTCCTATTGCCTGTATTTCTTCTCTCTCCATAGAAACAATTCTTTCAGGAAGAATATCAAGGGCAACAGCCAGTTTTTCCAAACTCAACGACCTGTCTCCCCTTACAAAAGCAACTGCATTGTCTCCATTACAGTTTAACAAAAGAGCCTTTACAAGGTTTTTACTGTCTTCATTTAAAAATTCAGCCAGATCCTCTATTGTTTCTATTCCTGGTGTATTTATCTCTTCAAGCTCCAAGAGAGTCAATTCTACTCTCTTTGGCTCCATGTTATTTGCCAGGTATTCCACATCCAAATATTTTTCTCCAGTATTAACTTCTAAATACTTAGAGTCCATGTAGTCCATTTTTGTTCCAATGAAAAATCCTCT
>NZ_CEZJXU010000309.1:0-3186 GCF_983023055.1 Dethiosulfatibacter sp.
AAATAGACACTTCAAAGCCCCTTGAGGCGTTGGACCTTTCTGGTCTTTCGATGGAAGCAAAGGCTACAACGGAAATCGAATTTGAAGGAAACCTTGATGTTGATACGGACCCTTCGGAGCCCTTCGAGTACAATATAACAATATACGACTCCCTTGGCAAGGACCATACGCTGACCTTCATGTTCACAAAGACAACTGACAATGAATTTGACTACAATGTGACATCTTCTGATGCATCCGTAACCATAAGTGCAGGCGGCAGCGGATCCGTTGAATTTTCAGAGGACGGGAAACTAAAGACACCTGATACCAGCGACCTTACAATAAAACTTAACAATGGAGCAGCCGACATTGAAATAAAGAAAGACGACCTTGTTTTCAATGCTGACAAGTTCACACAGTATGACAATACTACGTCAATAGGAACTCTTCAAAATGGCTATGGTGCAGGCTCGCTCATAGGTCTGGGAATAGACCAGGAAGGAAAGGTCATTGGAAACTTCTCCAACGGAAGGGACGAGGAAGTGGCAACAATAGCAGTGGCGACCTTCATCAATCCCCAGGGACTTGAAAAGGCTGGGGGAAACCTTTTTGCCCCTTCATGGAACTCGGGAGAACCTCAGGTAGGAATGGCAGGAGAGGGAGAAAGGGGATCAATTTCATCAAACTCCCTTGAAATGTCAAATGTGGACCTTTCGAGAGAATTTACGGAGATGATAGTTGCCCAGAGAGGATTTCAGGCCAATTCAAAAATAATAACAACATCCGACGAGATTCTTCAAGAACTTGTAAATCTAAAAAGATAGGTAGACTGATATGATAAAGCTTATACAGCCAAATGGAAGGGAATTTTTTCTCAATGAAGACCTAATTGAGACTATACAGGAGGTTCCCCATACTGTAATATATACAAAGGATGAAAACAGATATCTCGTCAAAGAGACGGGAGAGGAAATTGTGGACAAAATAATTGAATTCAGGAGAAAAATATTCACAAATCCTCATATTCTTAAAGAAGGTGAATAGAAGCAATGGACATATCAACAGCAGTGGGCATGGGAGGAATGTTCCTAATAATCATAGCAGCCATAATGACAAAGGGACCCATAGGATCATTCTGGGACGTATCCGCATTCCTCATAGTTCTTGGAGGAACAGTGACGGCGGTAATGGTAAGCTATCCAATGGACAAGCTGAAGGGTGCTCTAACAGTAATAAGAAAGGCATTCGGAGAAAAATCATTCAATGTTGAAAAGACAATAGAGCAGTTGAGCCAACTTTCCTACATTGCCAAGAGAGACGGCCTTCTGGCCCTTGAGAAAATGGTGGAGGACCTGGACGAGGAATTCATGAAGAGAGGAATACTCATGATCGTGGATGGCTTAGAGCCCAAGATGATAGAAAAAGTGCTTGAGCTTGAGGTGGAAAACATGGTCTACAGGCACAGCGAAGGAGAAGGCGTTTTGAAGACCTTTGGGAAATATGCTCCAGCCTTCGGAATGATAGGAACCTTGATTGGACTCATACTCATGCTGAAGGACTTGAACGACGTTGCAACTCTTGGACCCAATATGGGAGTAGCCCTCATCACAACCTTCTACGGAGCCTTTATGGCAAACGGAATATTCCTTCCCCTTGCGGGAAAGCTTAAATACAAAAGCGACTGTGAAGTCAGGTATAAGATGATGGTAATTGAAGGAATTCTGTCAGTACAGGCAGGTGAAGCACCGCTGATGATAGAGGAGAAGCTTAAGACTTTCCTTCCACAGGGACAGAGAAATAAAAACAAGGATGATTTAAATGAAGTTCAAGAACAGACCCAGTGACGACGGAGGCGGAGACGAGTGGCTGACCACATATAGCGACCTGGTTACACTTCTCCTCGCATTTTTCGTGCTACTCTTTTCCTTTTCGGAAATAGACGCCGCCAAGTGGCAGGAGCTTGTAGAGTCCTTTTCTGGAGACATAGTACTCATAGATGAAAGCAGCGCATCCTCAATCATGGATAACGACTTGAGCATATTCGACGAGGACCACCCCAACTACAGAGGGGATGGTTCAACGGATTTGGAGGATGAAGGAAACGCCGATCCTGAAGGTGAAAATTCGGCAGTCGTTGATGAAAATGAAAATACCGAAGAAAATTTCGATGAAGAAACCGATGAAACAAGTGGAAATGTCTACGATGAAAAAATTATCAACGAGCAGTTTGATGACCTTTACAACAATCTCATGTTCTTTAACGACAATGAAGGACTCAAAATGGAAATCACAAGGTCGGAATCAGAAATAAAAATACGGCTTTCAAACAATATGCTTTTTGCACCGGAGAAGGCAGACATCAACCAAGCCTCAATTGAATCACTTCAGAAAATTGTTGAAATAATCAGAGGATATGATGAAATAATTGAAAAGATGGTCATGGAGGGAAATACTGACAACCTTCCAACAAGATCTTCCCTGTACAGGGACAATTTCGAACTTTCCCTCGAAAGGGCATTAAACGTACTCTACTTCTTCAAGTACCAGGGGAATTTCAATCCACAGAAGCTTGTGCCAATGGGATATGGAGAATACAATCCCGTTGCGTCAAACGACACAGTTGAGGGAAGATCCAAAAACAGAAGAACCGATGTTATTCTGGTGAAACACTTACAGGAACAATAAAGGAGATACATATGAACAGAAAAGTGCTTCTGATACTGCTGATATTCCTTCTGGTTACAGTCATATTCATAGGGGGAATAACCGTATCGGTACTGTTTGACATAGTAGACCTTCCCTTTGCGGAAAAAAGCGATGGGGCGGTTGAAGAGACGGCAGTCATCTATAAATATTTAATGGACAAAAAAATAACCACAAACATTAAGGACAGCAAGAAATATGTCCAGTGCAAGCTTGCCTTTGAGCTTGAAAGCCAGGATGATCAGTTGAAGCTTCAGGAAAACTCCTATGTGCTGAACGACCTGATCATAGAAATACTTAGAAGCTATACGGAATCGGACTACAGGAAGCAGAACATCCAGGAAACAATAAAGGAATCACTGGCATCCACGATAGAGGAAAAGCTTGGTGTAACATCTATACAGAGGGTGTACTTTGAAGATCTGATTACCCAGTAAAGGAGAGCATAATATATGAACAATAGCAGGACGAAGGTGAGGAAGGCCGAATTTGAAGAGTTTG
>NZ_CEZJXU010000310.1:0-3181 GCF_983023055.1 Dethiosulfatibacter sp.
ATACTGGAAGACTTGTGATGAAGTGGAGAGGCGATTCAATACTTGACATTTCAAGGGCCTTTCTCGAAACAAATGGAGTGAAGCAGAAATGCAACATATATGTTGCAGAGCCTTCTGAAAAGCCTGCATTTGAGATTAGAAATATAGAATGCGATAATGACGATGTGAAGAATGCATGGCTTGACAACCTTAGGAAGCTCAACAATGCATCTCAGAAGGGACTTGGTGAAAGATTTGACTCAACTGTTGGTGCGGGAACTGTTCTCATGCCTTATGGAGGAAAGTATCAGCTGACACCTACTGAAGGAATGGCTGCAAAGCTTCCTGTACTTGATGGAAAAACAGATACATGTACACTCATGGCTCACGGATTTGATCCTGACCTTTCAAAATGGAGTCCATACCACGGTGCACAGTATGCAGTAATACATTCACTTGCAAAGATTGTTGCAATGGGTGGAGATTACAGTAAGGTAAGACTTACTCTTCAGGAATACTTTGAGAAGCTTAACAAGGAAGAGAAGAGATGGGGTAAGCCTTTCTCGGCACTACTTGGAGCATTCAAGGCACAGACAGAGCTGGACATACCTGCAATAGGAGGAAAGGACAGCATGTCTGGAACATTCAAGGACATGGACGTACCTCCAACTCTAGTATCATTTGCAGTAACCCATGCAAAGGCAAGCAAGGTTATATCTCCTGAATTCAAGAAATCAGGATCATATATAGTAGCCGTTGAAATAAAACAGGAAGAAAATGGACTTCCTCTTTATGAAGATATAAGAGTGAAGTACAGTAAGATAGCTGAACTTATAGAAAAGGGAAGCATTCTTTCAGCTCATACCATAGGTAAAGGTGGATTGGGAGCTGCAATATCTAAGATGGCCTTTGGAAACAAGATAGGTGCACTTTGTAAATTCAACACCGACCTTAACAGTTTATTTGAGCCTTCATACGGGTCACTTGTTCTTGAAGTGGAATCCCTTGACTATCTTGAAGGTCTTGAACATATAAATATAGGAAAAACTATAGAAGATGAGATAATCAAGATAAACTGTGTGGAAATAGAACTTGACGAGATGATAGATGCCTGGATGAAGCCTCTTGACAAGGTCTTCCCTGCAAAGGAAGATATAGAGGGTGAAGTAAGGAAATTTGAATATACAGCAGGAAGGGTTATAAAGGGAAAAGGTGGAATTGCAAAGCCAAAGGTGTTTATTCCAGTATTCCCGGGAACAAACTGTGAATATGATACTGCAAAAGCTTTTGAAAGAGCTGGTGGAGAAGCGGAAATATTCGTATTCAGAAACTTTAATAGTATGAGTATAGACGAGTCTATAAAGCAAATGGCTGATAAAATCAAAGAATCGCAAATAATTGCAATTCCAGGAGGATTCAGTGCAGGAGATGAGCCTGAAGGTTCAGGAAAGTTCATAACTTCCGTATTCAGAAATCCAATGCTTAAGGAAGCAGTAATGGACCTTCTTAAAAACAGGGACGGTCTTATGCTTGGAATATGCAATGGATTCCAAGCTCTCATAAAACTTGGTCTTGTGCAGTACGGCGAAATAAGGGACCTTGAAGAGGATTCACCTACGCTAGCCTATAATAAGATAGGTAGACATATATCAACTTTTGTTAATACCAAGATAACATCGAATCTTTCACCATGGTACAGTAACTGCAAGGTAGGAGATATCCATGCAATACCTGTATCACACGGAGAAGGAAGATTCATAGCAAACGAAAAGTGGATTGCGAAACTTGAAGTAGCTGGTCAGATTGCGACACAGTATGTGGATGTCAACGGACAACCGACATATAATGGTTTTGCCAATCCAAACGGATCTGTGGAAGCAGTTGAAGGAATTACAAGCCCTGATGGAAGAATACTTGGTAAAATGGGGCATTCAGAAAGAATTGGAGACAATATACATATAAATATTCCTGGAAATAAGGATCAGAAGATATTTGAAGCGGGAATAAACTATTTTAAATAATACATTTTAGGAGGGTTACCATGAAAGTAGCAGTAATAATGGGCAGTGATTCAGATTTGCCTGTAGTTGAAAAGGGACTTAAGGTTTTAAGAAAATTTGGTGTTGACTTTGATGCAAGGGTAATATCGGCACATAGAACACCATTCGAAGCAGTGGATTTCGCAAAGAATGCATACAAGGAATACGACCTGATTATAGGGGCAGCAGGAAAGGCAGCACATCTTCCTGGAATTCTTGCAGGAGTCAGCACTCTTCCTGTTATAGGACTTCCAATAAAGTCTTCAACAATGGACGGACTAGATTCTCTTCTTTCCATAGTACAGATGCCAAGCGGAGTTCCAGTTGCTACAGTTGCTATAAATGGAGCTGAAAATGCAGCACTTCTTGCAGTGCAGATGCTATCAATTAAATATGACGTGTTGAAGGTTAAATTCAAGGAATACAAGGCTGAAATGGCTGCAGCAGTAAAGGAAAAAGACGCAAACATTCAAAGTCAGATATAGGTGACTTCAGCAAGTTGGGATAATATAATTTACAGGCTCCCTACTCCCTCGGAAAGTTAATCTTTATTGATAAGGTAGATTGACGAACCTTGAAGTCGAGACCTAGCCTGTAAACCATATTATCCTTGTAGCTGATGATGTTTTAATAATTTTAAGATGAATCAATTTATTAACTTTAAATCGTATCAGGTATGTCAAATAAAATCGAATTTGAAAATTTTGGAGGAATAACAATGAAAAAACTTGAAATGTTGTATGAAGGAAAAGCTAAGAAGGTATTTAAAACTGACAATGAAAAACAGTATATAGTTGATTATAAGGATGATGCTACTGCATTTAATGGCGAGAAGAAGGGTACTATTGTTGGTAAAGGTGTTGTAAACAATAAAATGTCTGCTGCCATGTTTATGCTTCTTGAAGAAAATGGAATACCAACTCATTATGAAAAGCTTTTAAGCGACAGAGAGTCTCTTGTAAAGGCTGTTGAGATTGTACCTCTGGAGGTAATAATTAGAAATGTAGTTGCTGGTTCATTTGCAAAGAGAATGGGTCTTGAAGAAGGTACAGAGCTTAAGGAAACTATATTTGAATTTAGTTACAAGGATGATGATCTTGGAGATCCAATGATAAACGATTATCATGTTTATGCAGTAGGTATTGCAGATAGAGAGACTGTTG
>NZ_CEZJXU010000311.1:0-3178 GCF_983023055.1 Dethiosulfatibacter sp.
ACGATGTACAACCTTGAGGAAACACCTGAAATAGTATTTTCTGTATGTGTTTCAAATGATTTTGAAACGAGTAAAGAAAAGGCTGAAAAAGCTCTTGATGTATCCTTTGAGGACCTAAAGAAAAAATACATGGATCCCCTTACCAAACTGTCAAAGGGAGAAAATATTTCAGCAATGGAATCCATGCAGGAAGTAATGGCATGGAATACCATCGCAGATCATAAGAACCACAGGGTATTTACATCCCTAACAAGATTTTGGATAGACAGAAAGTTCGGAGGATGGTTCATCTGGCTTGACGACATCCTCATGCACGGATTGATAAATGCATATTCAGGAGACTGGACTATGGCTAGAAACTGCATGAAATCGGCAATGGATAATACCACCCCTGAAGGTAACCTTGCCTGTTTAATGTCAGAATTCACAGAATGGGTTGACCGGTCTCAACCGCCTATTACAAGCTTCATAATCTACAAGTATTATCAGCTGACGGGAGACAGACAGCTTCTTGAAGAAATCTATCCAGTTCTTTTAAAGGCCAATTTGTGGTGGTATGAAAACAGGGATGGAAATGGAAATGGAGTCCTTGAATACGGAAGCTCCCAGGTTGGAAAGGGACACTTCAACGGAACCAAGCTTGCAGCAAAGGACGAGGCAGCAATGGACAATAGTCCAATGTATGACAGTGCAAAATTCATTAAGGAAACTAATACCATCAATATGGAAGATATTGCAATGAATAGTCTTCTTGTACTTGATGGTGAATGCCTGTCCCATATTGCAAAAATAGTAGGGGATAATGATAATGCTGATTTGGTTCTTGAAAAATCAAAGAATTTAAAGAAGAAAATCGATGAAAATCTCTGGGATGAAAAGAATGAATTATATGCAAACAAACACTGGGATGAGGGCTTTGTATGTCCAAGCCCTACAAGTTTCTATCCACTTGCAGCTGGAGTGCCTGAAGGTGAAAGGGTTGACAAGCTTATTGATCATATTTTCAATGAAGAGGAATTTTGGACTGAAATGCCTATGCCTTCAATTTGGTTAAAGGAAGAATCGGTAAACGACAATGTTTACTGGAGGGGAAGATCATGGCCTCCTCTTAACTTCATAACCTATGTGGGACTTAAGAGGTATGGAAAATTCAAAGAGGCAACTAAGCTTCTGAACCAGATAATGAAGCATTATACTAGACTCTGGGATGAAGAGAAAGCATGTTATGAAAACCACAATACTTTTACAGGTGAAGGAAGCGACTCTGTAGATACTGATCCATTCTACGGATGGGGAGCTTTATATCCTCTTATGTGGACTTTGGAGCATATAGACATTGATCCCTGGAATGGTTTCCATTTCGGAAATCCGGAAGGTAAAGATTTTGAAATAAATGGATTCAAGATGGCTGATGGTGTCTATACTCTGAATTGCAGCAAGGAAGGAACAGTCCTTGTGAAAAATGGTGCTGAGATCGTAAAAACAGATGCAGTTGGAAGATTTACCCACTTTGAATGCAGCGACCATTATATTGCAGTTGTTGTTCCTGTTCAGGAGAATGACTGTACTATAGCCCTTGGTACTGGGAAGCCAATCAAGGTTCTGATAAATGGAGTGGAAAGTGAACTTAGCAATACTGTAGCTGTAAAAAAAGGTAAGTCAATAAAAATAGAAATTTACAAATAGATTCTACTACTGAAGTGTCAACAGCAATGAGTTGTTGGCACTTTTTTGGAAGGTGAGATATGAAGATATACAACAGCCACTCCCATTTTGGCGTGGATATAGAAAGAGAAAAAATAAATCTAAAATACATATTCGAAAAATCCTATGTGGGATGGCAAAATACCCTTCAATCTGAATCCAAAAAAGATATAAGGGTTTATTTTGAAAAGAATATGACCATGAAAGCATTTGTTCAACTAAAGCTTTCTATTGAAAAGCTTTATGGACAAGGACTTGTGCTTAGTGAAGAAACCTGGGATATTTTTGATGAGAGGATTAAGAAAGCTTATCTTGACCCTGACTATGAAAATCATGTATTAAGAGAGATATGTGGCTATGATGAAATACTTCTTGATGACTGGATAGATATTAGAAGTAGTGGAAGCAACGGAGTGGATTGCAGTGTTGCATTGAGATGCGACTTCATGTTTTATGGATATTCACGGGAAGGTCTTCTTTCCTGCGAGGCTAATCCCTTTGACTTCTTTGATTATGTCCCGGGAAATATTGACGATTATGTCACTAAAATAAGGAACTATATACGTGAGTCCTATGAAAAGGAAAAATGTACTGCGCTGAAGGTATGCATGGCTTATTTCAGAGACTTGGCTTTTGTGGATGTGACCAGGCGTAAGGCAAACTTTGTTTATGAGGACGTAAACAATCCTGAATATATAAGATGTTTTCAGGATTATATAATGAACAAGCTTGCTGAAATAGCAGGAGAATTCAATATTCCAATACAGCTTCATACAGGTCTAGGACAGATTTATGGAACAAGCGCCATAAACCTTATACCTCTTATGAAGAAGCATGAAAATGTGAGGTTTTCTCTTCTACACGGAGGTTTTCCATGGACAGATGACCTTCTTGCTGTGCTTTACGACTGTCCAAATACCTGGCTCGACATATGTTGGATGCCTATTCTTTCAACAAATATTGCAAAAGATACCTTGATAAATGTTCTTGAGCTCATAGGAACGGACAGGGTCATGTGGGGATGCGATGCATCTACTGTTGAGGAAAGCTATGGAGCACTTCTTGCAGCATATGACCTTATTGACGAGATAAATGGATACTTCGTAGATAAGGGTGTCTTTGGCGAAGATTTTGGTGAGAGGCTTAAGGAGAAGATATTATACGATAATGCTGCAGATTTATTTTGTAGTATAGATGAGAGAGTAGTTATGAATTGAAGAAATCCTTCTAGATATCAAATTCTAGAAGGGTTTTTATTATACTGAGTTATTGCCCTATAAATCTGTAAATCTTCAAGTCGATTTTGCCAGATTCTTTAAAGACGACGCCTTCATCTTCAAGCATCTGTCTTTGAAGAAGTCCGCCATTTTCAGGAGGCAGAGATATTTCGCCCTTGGAGTTTATTACCCTGTGCCAGGGAAGGCTGTGTTTTCTGCTCATGGAATGAAGAATTCTTGAAACCTGCCTGGCTCCC
>NZ_CEZJXU010000312.1:0-3166 GCF_983023055.1 Dethiosulfatibacter sp.
CTGCTATATGATATTATTTTGGTGCTATATCTCACACCTATTCAAGTATAAACCTGTGCATCCTCTCAAATTCTTCAGCAGCCTCATCTAATGCCAGTGCAAAGAGTGGATAGCAGTGGAAGAGTCCTTCTCCAACTGATAGTTTGGAATTCACTCCACTTTGAAGGAGCTTTTCATGGAATCTAGTAGAGTCGTCAAGGAGAGTTTCATGACTTCCAACGTTTATATAGCTATCGGGCAGTCCTTGAAGATCTCCGTATAGCGGCGATATATAGGGATTTCTCGAATCCTCTTTGCCAACATATCCATTACTATATTCTTTTAGTAGCTTTTCAGGAACGAAAAGTTCCGTCTTTGCATTTTTCTGTATTGAATTTCCCATGCAGGCAAGGTCAGTCCATGGAGACATTACAAGTATCTTTCCTGGAAGCTCCATATCATTATCCTTCAAATAAAGGGCAGTTGCAAAAGCGAGACCTCCACCAGCAGAGTCTCCCAAAAATATCATATTTTTCCCTCTCACACCTTCTCCAATTAAAAATTCATAGGCCTTTATTGCATCCTCAAAGGCAGCAGGATAGGGATTCTCGGGGGCAAGTCTGTAGTTGAATATGAATACATTGATTCCTGTTCTTCTCACGGATTCTCCCATGAGAAGCCTATATTTTTCCTCTGATCCATGAGAATATCCTCCCCCATGGAAGTAAAGTACAACCTTGTTCCTATCAATTTTATCCTTGTATATCCACTCTCCTTCTATGCCGTTTATTCTTACTTTTCTAGCGCTTATACCAGGCGGCAGCTGTCTGAAAATGGAGAATATCCCTGCAATCCTACTGGACACCTTGTAAACAACAGAGTTCCTGTTGAGTTTTCTATAATTGTATATGTTCATCTTGAATTTAAGTCTGATTTTTAATAAAAAAATGATTAACTTCGCCTTTTTACTCATATGATAATTCCATACTTCCTTATTCTATATTGGAGGCTCTGCCTCTTTATTCCCAGTGACTTTGCAGCCAGGGTGATATTGTTGTCATTATGTTTCAGAACCTTTCTTAATATCATATCCTCGAATTTCTCCACCATGTAGGAAAGTTCGTTTTCATATATGGATTCCGTGAAAAGTCCTGTCTCTTCCTTGCCTTCGTCAGATTTATCGGTCATGACATGTCTTGGAATATGACCTAGCCTGAATATGCCGTCATCCATTACATTAAGTGCATATTCCACTATATGTTCAAGCTCCCTGACATTTCCAGGCCATTCATACTTTTTCAAATATTCAAGAACCTCGGAGTCTATTTTTTCTATTCTATTGTTGTAACTTTCCGACAACTTATCAGAAAAATAAAATACTAAACTTTCAATATCCCTTTTTCTCTCCCGAAGGGGAGGCACTTCCACTATTATTGTCGAAAGCCTATAGAGGAGGTCCTTTCTTATATCGCTAGAAAAGGGTTCTTCCTTACATGAGGATATTATCCTCACGTCAGTCTACAATTCCAGAAAGTGAATCCACATCCATTACGAGAATATCTCGGATATTCATACCCATGTACAGGTTAAAAGAAGGCTTGAAAAATTCTGAAGATTCACCTTCATATTCCAGAGAAATCACCTTGTAATCATTATCCAGTTCCACAATTATATCCACTATGGACATTCCATCACCATCCTTATAGTATTCTCAGGTTATTTTATCTATTCTACCACCAAACAAAAGTAAAGACAACCATTGGCCGCCTTTACTTTCCCTATGTTACTGTACTTCATGTTGTATTGATATCTATTGGATATCTTAACTTTCCACTTAGAAAGTTTACCTTGACTTTTATTAGAAAAGCAAGCTTCCCACTTCTTCTTCAAGTGTTCTAACTATGATTCCATCTTCAATGAGACCGCTGATATACTCTATATATGGACTCATATTGCAGTCTTCAGTTATAAAGGGAACTTCCTTTCTAACAAGACTTCTAACCTTTTCAACACCCTTTGACGAACTTTCCTCGTAGAAATCTCCTGCCTGAATACTGTGGAAAATTTCTATTGCAAGTATGTACTTAAGATGTGACATGTTTTCATATGCCTGTAGTGATGCATTGAAACCCATTGACAGATAATCTTCCTGATTTGCACAGGTAATATTATTGTCTATTGTTGCAGGGTGTGACTTTAGCCTCATTTGTCCAACAAGACCTGCTGCAGTATATTGCACCATCATGAAGCCATTGTTGAACCCAGGGTCCTTAATGAGGAATGGTGGAAGCTCACTTACATGACTGTTTACCATTCTGTGAGTCCTTCTCTCCGCCATCTTTCCAAGGTTTGTAGCTGCTATATTCAAACTATCCATTGCTATTCCAACATAAGATCCATCAGCACTGCATCCTGAAAGAGAAATACCTTTCCCGTCTTCCTCGAATATTAGAGGGTTGTCCACTGATGAATTCAGTTCGATGTCCATTGTAATGAGAGCATCGTTTATTACCTTCTTAGCTGCTCCGTGAAGCTGGGGTATGCATCTAAGGGATAATGCATCCTGAACCCTATAGCCCTTAAATTTCTTTACTATTTCGCTGCCTTGAAGAATTGTCCTTACATTACTGGCAGTATTGTACTGGTCCACATGTGGTCTTGCCTTCATTATTCTTTCATCAAATGCCATCATGGTTCCTTTTAAAACCTCGAGAGACATTGCACCTGCTATGTCTGCAGTCTTTGCACAAGTAATTGCATCGTATAAGGCAAGTGCTCCAAAGGCAGTAACAGAAGTTGTTCCAGAAACCAGGGAAAGACCTTCCTTAATATCCGCTTCAATAGGTTTCATTCCCTTGAGCCTCAATGCTTCATCTCCATCAACCAGAACACCTTCTACGTAGGCTTTTCCCTCGCCAAGAAAGACAAGAGCTATATGTGCTTCAAGAGTGAGATATCCTACAGAACCGTTCTTGGGAACATATGGAGTTATACCATTATTCAGCATATCCTTTATCTGAGTCAAAGTATTAAGACTTACTGCAGAATGACCGTTTCCCATATGGGAAAGCATTACTATCATCATTGCCCTTACAGATTCCTTAGTTGCAGGTTCTCCTACAGAAGTGGCATGTGCTCTCAAATGATTCCTGTTTATGTCTTTTCTTTTTTCCTTGTCTATCATTAT
>NZ_CEZJXU010000313.1:0-3153 GCF_983023055.1 Dethiosulfatibacter sp.
ATCTGAAAAAGATCATCATAGTCTATGCCTTTGTTCACATACTTCTTTGAAATAATTTCAGCAATATATTCATATTTTTTGAAAATTTCGTTTCTCTGTTCCTTGTTTGTCTTGTCTTTGCTGAATTCGAGAAACATTTCATAATTTTTTACCCTTTTATATTCACTCATACTTAACCCGCTTATGAACATTTTTTTACTATTGTAACTCTCTTGTTATCCTCATCAATGCTGTATTCATCGGATAGACTTTCTATTATCATCATGCTTAGATCATCTTCGTCTATATTGAATTTTCCTTCATTTAAATCTACAACATCTATTTTTATAAAGTCTTCATCCAATGTAAATTCAAATCTGAGATTCTTATTATCATCTTTAATGTATCTGATAAACATTACACTGAGTTCTGAAACAAGAATCTTAAGATCATCTACTTCGTCTATATTGAATTCAAGCTTGTTGACTATTGATGATGTAGTAAGCCTTATAATGCTTATGAAATCTGATTTTTTTGGAATGTCCAAAGTTATCTTATCACTCATATTTTCACCTATATTATTTCAAAGACATTATTCAATCCTGTAATGTCAAATAATTTGTATATATTTGGCTTAAGATTCGTAAGACTTATCTTTGAATTATTTGTTCTTGTCTTTTTAAGAAGGCTTATCAATACTCCAAGTCCTGTACTGTCCATGTATTCAAGCTTTTCACCGTCTATAAGTATATGGCCGCTGTCCTCGAACATGTTCATTACAACATCCTTGAAATCTGGCGATGTAACTATGTCTATATCGCCTACTGGCAAAACTACTATCTTGTTCTCTTCCATTCTTTTTTCAATTGTCAATGCCATGGATTACCTCCTACTCTTCATCAAACTCGATTTTTGTCAAAGATACTACGCTGTCGCCTTCATTCATTTTCATTACCCTTACTCCCTGAGTTGCTCTACCCATTGTAGAAACTTCAGAAGCGCTCATTCTGATAATGACTCCATCCTTGCTTATAAGCATTATATCATCTTCCTTGTCAAGCATCTGAGAACCTACTATGTCACCTGTTTTTTTGGTGATTTTATAGGTCTTAACACCCTTTCCAGCTCTTGCCTGACATCTATACAGACCAGTTTTTGTCATTTTTCCATATCCATATTCTGTAATTATAAACATTTCCTTTTCTTCTTTAAGTATATCCATTGATACTATTTCATCGCTTCTTTCAAGAGAAATAGACCTTACTCCAGAAGCAGTACGTCCCATGGACCTTACTTCATTTTCCTTGAATCTAATGGCTTTTCCTTTCTTGGTTACAATAAATATATCTTCTCCTCCGAGAATCTTATCTACTCCGTTAAGTTCATCTTCATCTGAAATCTTAATGGCAATGATTCCGGATTTTCTGATATTATTAAATTCATCAATCCTTGTCTTCTTGATTTTACCAAGCTTAGTTGAGAAAATCAGCTCTTCGTTAATATATTCCTTGTCCTTCATAGGAATAATATTTGTAACTTTTTCACCTGATTCAACAGGTATTATGTTTATTATAGCAGTTCCCTTGGCCTGTCGTCTAGCCTCAGGTATCTCATAAGCCTTTATTTTATATATTTTTCCTCTATTTGTGAAGAATAAAAGATGATCGTGGGTAGACGTTATCAATATATCCTTAACATAGTCTCCCTCTCTGGTTGAGAGTCCCATGATTCCCTTTCCACCTCTTTTTTGTGCTCTATATGTATCTTCAGGCATTCTCTTAACATAACCGTGCTTTGTTACAGTTATGGCTACTTCCTGTTCTTCTATTAGGTCTTCTAAGTTTATTTCACCTTCATCGGCATTGATGGTTGTTCTTCTTTTATCACTAAATTTATCCCTGATTTCAATCAATTCAGTTTTGATAATATTCATCAATATAATTTCATTTCCAAGAATTTCCTCGTATTTATCTATGAGTATTTTAAGTTCTGCATATTCTGCATCAAGTTTTTCTCTTTCAAGTCCCTGGAGTCTTCTAAGTCTCATATCAACTATTGCCTTGGCTTGAATTTCAGAAAGGTTGAATCTTTCCATAAGCTTAAGCTCTGCATCATTGTATGCAGCTCTAATAATTTTTATTATTTCATCAATATTATCAAGAGCTATTATTAATCCTTCTAGAATATGGGATCTTGCCTGGGCCTTGTTTAAATCATATTGTGTTCTTCTTGTAATTACATCCTTTTGATGCATTACATAGTAGTGAATCATCTCTTTAAGATTCAGTACCCTAGGCTGATTATCAACAAGTGCAATCATTATTATGCTAAAAGTATCCTGCATCTGAGTATGCTTGTACAGATTGTTTAGCACAATATTTGGATTGTAATCTCTTTTAATTTCGATTACTATCCTCATACCTTCTCTATCACTTTCGTCTCTTAAATCAGTAATTCCCTCAATCTTTTTGTCCCTTACAAGAAAGGCTATCTTTTCTATTAGTCTTGCCTTGTTGACCTGATAAGGTATTTCTGTAACAATGATTCTTGTCTTGTTGTTTTTCATTTCCTCGATGTCTGTTACAGCTCTTACTACAACCTTGCCTCGACCTGTTCTATAGGCTCTTTTTATATTTTCCTTGCCTATAAGATCGGCACCTGTTGGAAAATCTGGACCCTTTATATGTTCCATCAATTCATCAACGGTTATTTCATCATTGTCGATATATGCAATTGTACCGTCTATTACCTCACCCATATTATGGGGTGGAATAGAGCTTGCCATACCTACGGCTATACCGTTTGAACCATTAACCAAAAGATTTGGATACTTGCTTGGAAGTACCGTAGGTTCTTTTAATGTTTCATCAAAATTGTATTGATAGCCAACAGTTTCTTTATTTATATCCCTAAGCATCTCAAGTGCCATTTTAGACATTCTTGCTTCTGTATATCTCATTGCAGCCGCTCTGTCACCATCAACGGAACCAAAGTTTCCATGTCCGTCAATCAGTGGATATCTGGTTGAAAAATCCTGAGCAAGCCTTACCATTGCATCATAAACGGCAGTATCACCATGTGGATGATACTTACCTAGTACTTCCCCGACAATACGGGCTGATTTTTTATGTGGCTTATCGGGAGTCATTCCCAGTTCGCTCATTGCATACAATA
>NZ_CEZJXU010000314.1:0-3149 GCF_983023055.1 Dethiosulfatibacter sp.
AATCAGAAAGTATGCTAAAGAGATTGGAATGGACGGATTCAGTGTTTACCATGAATCTACTCCTGAAGATTCGGCAGCAAAAGCCGTTTCTCTAGTGAAGGAAGGCTTTGGAGATATTCTGATGAAGGGTCTTGTTAACACAAGTGTTTACATGAGAGCCATTCTATCCAAGGAAAAGGGCATGCGTACTGGAAATCTTATTAGCATGCTGGCGGTTTATGAATTGGAGGGATATCACAAACTTCTTTATTGTACGGATAGCGGTATCAATATTGCACCTGGACTGGAAGACAAGAAAGTCATTTTGCAGAGTGCCTTGACAGCCATGAAAAGTATGGGAATTGACATGCCAAAGGTAGGAGCACTTGCTGCCAATGAAATGGTTAATCCGAAAGTACCTGCAACAGTGGATGCACAAGGGTTGGTGGAAGCAGTGAAGGCTGGTGAAGTTTCCCAGTGTATTATAGAAGGACCTATAGCATTTGATGTGGCGTTTAGTCCATATGCAGCAGAACACAAAGGCATTGAGAGTGAAGTTACAGGGGATATTGATTTACTCGTATTTCCTAATATTGAAACAGGAAATGTTTTAGGAAAATCCTGGCTCCATTTCAACAAGGCAAAATGGGCAGGTATTGTACTGGGTGCAAGCAGCCCTGTAATATTAAGTTCAAGATCAGATACGGCGGCTATTAAGATTAATTCTATAGCATTGGCTTGTCTGGCATCCAAGGAGGGTTAATATGAAATTATCATTAAGAATAGATGTAATGAAACCATCGGCAATTAGAGAAGCTGGAAAACTTATAGCAGCTAAGGAAAATTGTATATCTTTTGCAGCAGGTCTGCCGTCTCCGGATTTTATTCCCGTAGATATAGTGAAGGAAGTAACAAATAAAATACTTAGTGAAAATGGTATTCAAGCATTGCAGTACGGTCCAACTAAAGGATATGAACCACTTCTTAGAAAGATTCAGGAAAGAATGGCGGGTAAAGATATGAAATGTGGTATTGAGAATCTTCAAATCACAACAGGTTCACAACAGGCAATATCATTCAGTGCTATGCTATTCATTGACAAAGGTGATACCCTTATTACTGAGAATCCAAGTTATCTTGGAGCACTTGCATCATTTGCACCCTTTGAATGTAATGTAAAAGGAGTAGATGCTGATGAACACGGTATGAAAATGGATGAACTTGAAGCATTGCTTGAAAGTGATCCTAAGGCGAAAATGATATATGTAGTTCCGAATTTCTCCAATCCTACAGGTAAGACTTGGTCATTGGAAAGAAGGAAGAAGCTTTATGAACTGGCCAGCAAATATGATTTGCCAATCATTGAAGATGATCCTTATGGAGAGATAAGGTTTGAGGGAGAAGTAGTTCCTTCTATCAAGTCCTTTGATGTAGAAGAGAGAGTAGTATACCTGGGGTCGTTTTCAAAAATATTCTGTGCAGGATTGAGAGTTGGATGGATAATGGCAAATCCTGATTTGATTAATAAATATGAAATGATCAAGCAAGGTGCTGATCTACAGTCGAATCAACTTGCTCAGATGCAGGTAGAAGAATATTTGAATCAGTATGATTTGCATGTTTGTGTGGTTGGAATTGCCTGAAGGTGCAGATGCTACTGCATTGCTGCCTAAGGCATTGGAAAAGAATGTTGGATTTGTACCAGGTGGTCCATTCTTCCCTGGAACAGGTAATGACAATACAATTAGATTGAACTTTTCAACCATGGCACCTGATAAAATAGAAGAAGGCATAATAAGATTAGGAGAATTGTTTAGGGATGAGTTCTAGTATGGCGGTTTCGAAGGACGGAATCAAAAAAACTTTAAAATACAGATGGGTTGTGTGGGGAATCATGGTTATGTCCTACGGATTGGTTTTTTTTCATTCCTTTTCAATGGGTGTTGTAAAGCCTACATTAATCAATGAGTTTAATTTGTCGGAACAAACCTTTGTATCAATAGGTAATGTATATTTTTATCTTTATCTGTTGATGCAGATTCCCACAGGAATATTATCGGATGCTTTGGGGTCAAGGATTACATCATTCCTTGGAACCATGGTTGCGGCTGTTGGGATTACAATATTCAGTCTTGCCAGTAGCCTGCCATTTCTCTATATCGGAAGGTCTCTAGTAGGTCTTGGTACTGCAGTAATCTTTGTTTCAATAATAAAGATTCAGTCAAACTGGTTCAAGGAATCGGAGTTTGGTACAATTACAGGATTGACATGTTTTGTAGGCGTTATGGGAGGAGCTCTGGCGCAGACACCATTGGCTCTGATGGTAGGCAAGATTGGCTGGAGAATGTCTTTTAGATTGATTGGATTTGTTTCCATCGTCATTGCAATGCTAATCCTTTGGATTGTCCGTAACAAGCCTGAGGATTTGGGGATGACTCCTATAAATAAACCTATAGAGGGAATGGGGAGTTCATCCATAAAGGATATTCTAAAAGGTGTTGTAAAAGTCTTTGTGAATCCTAGAACCTGGCCTTTGTTTTTAATGTATGCAGCCTTTTATGGTTCATATGTAGTTATTACCGGATATTATGGTACGTCTTTTATTATGGATGTTTATGGAAAATCAATGGTGGTTGCAACCAATTATTTAATTCCATCCATAGTCGGTGCGGCTGTTGGTTCTGTCGTGGGAACAATATCTGACAAGATTCGTTCCAGAAAGATTCCAATGCTTGCCGTTGGAGGTCTTTATGTCATTACATGGGGTGCACTTGTATTTATGGGTGGCGGAGCTCCAAGTGAAGGGCTTTTGTCGATTATCATGTTTATGATTGGATTCGGTAGTTGTGCATATGTAATTAGCTGGCCGGGTGTCAAGGAAGTAAATGATCCACAATATGTGGGGGTTTCTGTTGCAGTTGCCAATATTGGTGGATTCTTCGGCTCCATAGTAATTCCACAGGTTACAGCAAATGTAATTGCAGGTAATCAAGGGACTTTATCAAGGGTAGAATTATACCAGAAGGCATTCTTTTGGGTGTTCATAGCAATATGTATAGGATTTGTGGCATCTATGTTTACCAAAGAAACAAGATGTGAAAATATATATAATACCAAGGAGGTAGTATAGATTGAAAGTAAAAGTAGAATCATTAAGATGTAAACAATGT
>NZ_CEZJXU010000315.1:0-3139 GCF_983023055.1 Dethiosulfatibacter sp.
GAACAATAGAGCTTAACAGGATGCTCCAGGCGACCTTGAATCCTGAGTCTGACAGAAAGACGGAAAGAAAGCACGGAGACTATATTTTCAGGGTAGGTGACAAGGTAATGCAGATTAAAAACAATTACCAGTTGAAGTGGAATATAGAAAAGTCTGAAGGTGAAGATGATAAGGGAGAGGGCGTATTCAACGGAGACATAGGTTATATAAGGTATATAGATGTGAAGGACGAGAAGTTATGGGTAGAATTCGATGGCAGTAAAGAAGTTGAATACAACTTTGGACAACTTGACGAGCTGATTCCTGCCTATGCAGTTACGGTGCATAAAAGCCAGGGAAGTGAATTTCCCGCTGTTGTCATACCGGTTACATGGGCTCCTCCAATGCTTCTGAACAGAAACCTCTTCTATACTGCCGTCACCAGAGCCCAAAGGCTGGTTGTATTAGTAGGATATGAAAGATATATTAAGATGATGATAAAAAACAACAAGACAACAGAAAGATACTCAGGACTTGACTACAGACTGTCCCAAATAAAAAATTATTTAATCTAGACAGATAAAGTAGCTATGCTGCGTCATCTAGTACACAGCGGCTACAACGCGTTAGACGCTGTATATTAAGATTAAATTAATACTTGAATGATAAAATTATGAATATTGGACTGAAGGTGATGATGAATTGAAAATTCTTGACGAATTAGCTGAACTTCTTGTGCCGGAGAAAAATCTCTGCTATATCTGTAACTACAGGGATGAATATATTGGCGAATCACATATTTGTAAATCATGCAACACAGAACTGGAAAGACTTAAAGGACTTCTCTGCAGCAAGTGTTCAAAGCCTCTTGACCATGACTCTTATCTATGTGACGAATGTCTCTTAAGAGTAAAGTCCTTTGAAAGAGCTATAGCACCTCTTGAATATACGGGACTGGTGAAAAAGCTTGTAAGGGAATACAAATACGGTGGGAAATCCTACTTGTACAAATTTTTTGGTCATATGATTGTGGAAAGTCTTGAGGAAGAGAAAATTGAAGGATTTGATGCAATTGTTCCCGTTCCTCTTCACAAATCCAAGCTTAGAACCAGGGGATATAATCAATCTGAACTAATTGCTAAGTATATTTCTTTAAAAATCGGTTCACCTGTGTTAAAATTAATCATAAGAACTAAAAAGACAGTTCCCCAAAGTAGTCTAACCGGTGAAAAAAGGTGGATGAATGTAAAGGACGCCTTTGAATATTCTGAAAAACCAGGAAGGGTTTCAAGGATTTTACTGGTGGATGATATTTATACTACGGGAGCAACCCTTAATGCATGTGCATCAATATTGCAGGAAAACGGTACCAACCAAATATGGTGTGTCACAATAGCCAGATAATGGATATAGATACCTTGTATAATTATTAACGAAATAGCAAAGAAAAGGTAAGTTATCCACAGAAAGATGGTTGAAAACAGGGGTTGTTAACAGAGTTATACACAATTTGTATAAACATCTTTATGAATAAATATTTTTGAAGAGCATGGGAAAAACAAATTATTTAGTGTTTAAATACCCTCCAAATGGGTATATTAAAAAATACAAACGTAGAAAGGGGACAGACATATGAAAACTAAAATATTTGGAAAGAACATCAACATTACAGAAAGCTTGAGAGACACTGTCGAGAAAAAGATTGCCAGGCTGGATAAGTTTTTTTATAAGGATGTGGAGGTTAAGGTAGTACTAAGTGTTGAAAAGCTAAGACAGATTATTGAAATCACAGTTCCTTTTGCTGGAGTAATTCTAAGAACTGAAGAAGTTACCGACGATATGTATCACTCAATTGACACTGCAGTAGATACATTGGAACGACAGATCAGAAAGCACAAAACAAAGCTCCAGAACAAAAAACACATGCCGGAGACTATAAGATTCGACAATATCGAACCCCTTGAAGATGAAGATGAATCAAAAATAGTCAAAACAAAAAGATTCGCAATGAAGCCTATGAATGTTGAAGAAGCAGTGCTTCAGATGGATCTTGTAAATCACAATTTCTTTGTTTTCCTAAATTCAGAGACAGAAGAAGTAAATGTAGTATACAAGAGAAAGGATAAAAACTACGGATTGATAGAGCCCGAGTTTTAAAAAATGCAATAGAGAGAGGCTGTTTGGAAATATTTCCAGACAGCCTTTTTGATATCTTAGGAAAGTTTCCTTCGCATCTTAATAAATACTATGGTCACTATCTGTTTCACATCTAACGCGACTATGTCGCTGTGACCTATTTAACGCAGCATAGCTGCTTTCTTGATGTATAAGAAAGTTAAAATATCCAAATAATGTGGATTTTTGAATACTAAAGATATATATTGCCTTGTAAATGAAAATACAATAAAGTATAATTGTTTCTAGTTGGTGAATCACAATATGATTTTCAAGGGAGGATAAGAGTTGTTCATATATGCAGTTGTTATAGGATTGATAATAGGCAAGGTAGGAAGAGGCAAAATCGAAAGAATTGGATATGTAAACATAAGGTTTCCCTTTTTAATAATTCTAAGTTTTCTTATTCAGGTTTCTATTTTCATGCTGAATGTTGGACTGGTAACCATAAATGATAGGGTTCTTGACGTGATCCTTGTTTCATCATATGTTCTCGTAATACTTGCAATGCTTACAAATCTGAGGATAAGATATATGGTAATTGTATTGACAGGAGCGGTTTTTAATTTTATAATGGTAATTCTCAATGGTTTGAGAATAGGTTTGACCCTTGAGAATGCGCAGAAAGTCTATAGCAGTGAGATAGTACAGCTGCTAAAATCAGAAAGTGTAAGATTTTTCAAGTTGATTCCACAGGAGAAAAGTATAATGGGAGGAATTGTTCCCTTTAACAAGTTCTTTGTATATCCTTCTGTTGCAACACTGGGAGACCTTCTCATATTTGCAGGAATAATACTTATAATACAGCAGATAATGACAGACAAGAATATAAGAAAAGGACGAAACTTTGGTTATTCAAAAGGACTTTTCAGATAAGACTACATGGAGGTCACAATATAAATGTCCGGTAAAAACTTTTTAAAGGGTGCGGCTGTTCTTGGAATGGCGGGACTCATAGTAAAAATAATTGGTGCGATATACCGCA
>NZ_CEZJXU010000316.1:0-3138 GCF_983023055.1 Dethiosulfatibacter sp.
TAGGAGCTGTTCACTGTATGGCGGAGGCTCTTGGAAGCATGTATGATGCACCTCACGGAATGTGTAATTCGGTTATTTTGCCCTATGTTATGGAATATAATGTTATCAAGTCTGAAAAGAAATATGCTACAATGGCTAACTACATGAATGTATATGGTCCCAATGACCTCATGACAGCCAGTGAAGGAATAGAGCATATAAAGATATTGTCCAGAAGGATTGGCTTGCCAAATATTAAATCTCTCAATGTAATTCCAGAGGATTTTTTAATGCTTGCAGATATGGCTGACAGGAATGCATCTTCTCTTAACAATCCTAGAAAGATTGGGAAGGAAGATTATATTAAAATATTCAGGAGAGCTTATGATGATAGCGATGATTAGAAAAAAATGGTAACGTTATCTTGAGAACGAATTAGTCCTTGAAATACCTGAGAAAACATTGTACAATAGATAGGTACTAATATAGATATATTTTATTGATTGAGGGAATAGTACAATATTATTATAAAACTCAACAACCTGCTAGTGAGGGAGTAGGTTGTTGAGTTTTTATTTTTGAAATAATTTATACGTAAACGTTAATTTCTGATATAATAGTAATATCGGGATGAATTCAAAAGGAGTTTGAAGATGCTTGATATTGGCGATATTATCGATTTGGCGAATAATATAGATGTATTTGAGAAAGGGGTTGACTATTACAAGTCAGGCCTTGTTTCTAGTGTTTCATATAACCGAATCAGCGAAACTGTACAGGCTACTGTACGTGGAACCAGGGATTACAAGGTGAAGGTATTTTTGGTTGATGAAAAGTATGTCAACGCCAAATGCGAGTGTCCTGCCTATGAAACATGGGGAGGAGTATGCAAGCATATAGTTGCTGCATTTTTGTTTTTGAAGAACCAGAACCAAATCGACATAAAGGTCAAGCGTAAAAGGAACAATACGGATGTTTTTGACAATATACTTTCCCAATATACAATTTTTGAAGATATGGATCGTGCCGAGGGAAAGAAAAAAATAAATGTAAAATACTTTATAGATTTTGACAAATACAGGAAAAATATGATTCTTTCCGTGAAACTTGGAACGGAGCAGCTTTATGTTCTAAAGGATGTAAGAGGATTTTTGAAAGCCTATAAATCAGGCAAGGAATTTGAATTCGGAAAAAGCTTTACCTATGATCCCACGAACGAATACTTCGACAGGAAGGATGCAATGGCAATGGATCTCATTGGGGATATTGTCAGTGAAATAAACTATATTAAAAACTATAGTTGGACTGCTTACCACGTGGACTTCATAAGTGGAAAGAGTATACTTCTTACGAATAATAATTTTACTAAATTCATAGATATTCTTGACGGAGACAGTGTAGAGATGAAGGCCGATTATTTGAAATATAAAAAAACGGCTACAGTCAAAGGAGATATAGACCTGGTTTTCGATATTGCAAGCTACGGAGACTATATAAGATTTGCAGTAAGGGATATGAAGAATATAACCATCCTTACTGATGACTATTCCGTCATTCTTTACAAGGACACCATATATAGGATTACAGACAGACAGAGAGACAATTTGAGACCTGTATTGAGCCAGCTGGAAAACAAGAAGGAGAGCCTTGTCATATCAAGGGAAAAGATAAACAGTTTCATGTCTTATCTCTATCCTACAATTAGTGAAACCAACAAGATTGAAATAGACAGGGAATTAAAGGAAAAAATTTATAGCAGAAAATGTCAGCCTAAGCTTTATCTGGACAAGGACGGCAATGGAATAAAGGCTAAACTTAAATATATTTACGGCGAATATGTATTCGATTCCTTAACAGGTATTGAGACGAAGACTGCCAAGGACGACATGGTAATAAGGGACCTTAAACTTGAAAACAAGATAATGTCAATACTTGAAAATTCCGATTTCAAGGTGCTTAACGACAGTTATCATATCAAGAGGGAACAGGATGTCTACAAGTTTGTAGTGGGAGGACTCCCGGAGCTTACAGACAAGATAGAGGTTTATTATTCGGATGATTTCAATTCCATTGAACTGAGGGACAAATCTTCGGTACATGTAGATACTTTCATGAATGAAGACATGAACTATTTTGATTTCGGGTTTTCAATCGAAGGTATATCTCAGGAGGAAATCCCTGACATATTGGATACATTGAGGGAAAAGAAGAAATACTACAGACTGAAGGATGGATCATTTTTGAGTCTAGAAGAAGAGATATTCGATACCATGGCAGAGGTTCTTCACAATCTTGAACTGGGAGACGACTCCTTTGCCGAGGGTCTTGTGAAAATACACAGCAGCAAGGCTTTTTATATCAATGAAAAGATGGAAAAATTGGATCTTAAGCATTATAAAAGAAATGTGCTGTTCAAAGAACTCATAATGAGAATCAAGGAGCCTGAAGATGAAAGCTATGAACTGCCCGAGGGCTTGAATTGCGATCTGAGGGAATACCAGGTGACTGGATTCAACTGGGTCAAGAATCTTTCCTCTTTTAATTTTGGAGGAATACTTGCCGACGAGATGGGACTTGGAAAGACTGTTCAGATGCTGACATATATGAAGTCTGAAATTCTTGCCGACAGCAGCAGACGATTTCTGGTTATAGTGCCAACATCGTTGCTATACAACTGGTTAGAAGAAATCAACAAATTTACTCCTGGAATGAAAGCTGAAATAATTGCAGGCATCAAGAAGCTTAGGGATGAAAGACTTGAAAATACCGATGCAAATATAATAATTACATCCTATGCTACATTTAGGAATGATGCGGACATATACAAGCACATGAAAGTGTATTGTTGTATACTGGATGAAGCACAGCATATAAAAAACAATATGTCCAAAACTTCTAAAGCAGTAAGACAGGTGAAGGCGGTTAAGAGGTTTGCCTTGACTGGAACACCAATAGAAAACTCTCTTGCGGAGCTGTGGTCAATATTTGATTTCATAATGCCGGGATACCTTCAAAGCTATACAAAATTCAGAAAGAATTTTGAAAAGCCAATAATCAAGGATAAGGATGTGGACAAGCTTAGGGAGCTTAAGGGAAGGATTTCCCCCTTCATAATGAGAAGGATGAAGGGCGATGTTCTCAAGGAGCTTCCTGACAAGA
>NZ_CEZJXU010000317.1:0-3104 GCF_983023055.1 Dethiosulfatibacter sp.
CCATTTTCATCCACTCCCATTAAATCTGGAATTTCATATTCAGAGTCTTCGTTCAGAGAAATGTCATCTATTGGAGAATATATCTCCATTACATCTCCAAGAACCTCAACATTGAATTCGCATCTCACAGAACCGTAGGATACTTTCACTTCCGCAGTTCCGGATTCCAGGAATCTGATTCCATCCCTGTCCTTCCTGTAGTCAAGACCACTTACTTTTATATCAAGTTTTGAATCCGAAACAGCAACTGGCACCTTATATTTATTGTATGCCTTTACTTCAAAGGAAAGATACTGTTCCTTGAAGAGCTTCTCCGATATATCAAAGACATCAAGGGATTTGATTCTTGAACTTCTTGGGTGGGAATCGAATACGCCAAGACCTGAAACAAGAAGCCTTTCATACCCGTCTGAGGGACTGTTTACAATTTCATAGTCTCCCTTTCCGTAATAGTCTACTACCATTTCAGAAGACCCGCCGCCGTCAAGGTTTACTCCGTTCCAACATCCCAAATCAAGCATAAGCTCTATAAGTTCACTCTGAAGCATGCCTATTGAATCTTCACTTCTGCCGTCTACAGTTATGAGATATGCCATTTCCTCATCTTCTGTAAATCCTATGGCAGTCCTGGGATGTCTTCCAAGAACATCATTGTTATAGTCTCCTTCCTGTCCTTCCTTAAGAAGATAATTTACTCCTCCTGAAGCCCAGTCTATATCGTCTATGTCGAATCCAAAATCAACATCAAGGGAAACTTTATCCCTTATTTTGAATTTATCAAGAATCTCTGTATTATTTGCATTGAAAACTATTACATATCCTGAAGAAGGTATGTCAACTGGATCCTCTCCAATGTTTATACTTTTCACCTTGTTTCTGTACACTACAATTTCAGCAAGGGACCTTGTCTCAGTACTTCCCATTGATTCTTCACCCCAGGCGCTGTTAAGTACAATTATTTCACCGTTGAAGGCTCCAATCTTGTTTACAGCAGCTACAGGCAACTTCTCATCATCAACCACTAGAGTCATGGAAGGTTCTATTATTGAAATGTCAAAATCATTGCCATCCTTCACAATTGTTGGGAAATTGTAAAGATTGCTGTTTGGAGAAGATATGATGTCGTCTCCATCCATAAGTGTTCCAAAGGTAAAGGAAGGATTTGCCATATTGAAAAAGTCTCCGTTTACAGCTCCTGTCGCACTCCATTCATTTGCAATGGATGTAAGCTTATCCCTTTTTGATATCTCTTCGGAATAAACGGGCTTCAAGTCTGTATACCTGTTGTCCATGTCTATTTTTAGCACATCTATTTCCACAGGACCATCACTGGTCTGTCTTGTAATGCTTATATGCTGAATTCCATCAGACAGATATTCCTCACTTGTTTCCTCCATGAGAGTCTTCATTTCCCCACCAGCATTCATTGTGAAAGCCAGCATCATTGATAGTGTAAATGCTAAGATTTTCTTTTTCATATGTCTACCCCTTTGTCTTCTATTTCTTAAGCAAAGCAGCTAGAACCAGAGGCTCAGCTGTTCCTTGTTTTTAATGGCCCCTATAAGTCTGTCTCTTCCTTCGGGAATATCCTTGTAGATGTTTTTTAGAAGCAACTTCATTTCTTCCCTCTTTGTGTGCCTGTCCATTGGACATACACTCTTGACTATTGGTATGTCGTGCCTGTTCATTACTCCTTCAATCTGAGCTTCCTTCAAAAACACCATTGGTCTGATACAGTGTATATTCTTATTTGAAAGATATGTGACTGGCTTGAATGTTGAAACCCTTCCCTCGTAAAACATGCTGAGAAAAAGTGTCTCCAGTGCGTCATCTGCATGATGTCCAAGGGCCACTTTGTTGAAGCCTAGCTCCGTAACCTTGTCGTTAAGGGCTCCCCTTCTCATCTTTGCACAGAGAGCGCAGGGATTTTTTTCCTTTCTTATATCAAATATGATTTCAGCAATATTCGTATCAACCACATAATATGGCACATCAATTTTTTTGCAGAATTCATCTATTGGACTTGTGTCAAAATTATCAAAACCCATTCCCACAGTTACTGCTGCAAGGTCATACTTCACTGGACTGAATCTCTGAAAAAGCTTCATTCCATAAAGAAGTACCATACTGTCCTTTCCACCGGATATTCCAATTACTATCTTGTCTCCGTCCTGAATCATATTATATTCTTTAACTGCTTTTCTTATTCCACCTAAAATCTGTTTCATTGCTACCTTTTTGATATGTCTAATAAATATCGCATATCTACCTTTCAAAATTTTTAATGATTACGGTCTAATGATATCAGATTATTGTTGATTATTACATTAAATATTTATTATATTTTTTCATGTTCCAACTATACCAATGTCCTTAATATTCACATGCTCTATAATAGAATACCCGGATTATTAATCTTAGACTAAATTTTCTATTAAATTGTTTCAAAGTTTCTGCAAATAGTATATAATTATGGAGTTATTCTATTAATACAATCAATCAGAGGTATAAAATGAATTTTATAACAGAAAATCTCAGCAGAGAAGCCGCAGTATTCATACTGGCAATGCTTCCCATCGCTGAACTTAGAGGGGCAATTCCACTGGGAATAGGTCTAGGAATGGATCCATGGAAATGCTACTTCATCTCCGTTGCAGGCAACATGATCATAGTACCTGTATTATTAAAAATATTCAAACCTGTAATAAGGTATATAGCTAGGACGAAACTGCTAAGAAAAACGGCAGGAAAGATAGTAGACAAGGTGGACAAAAATGCTAAGAAGGTCATGAAGTACGAACTCATAGGACTCTTTCTACTGGTAGCCATACCTCTTCCTACTACAGGGGCATGGACAGGCTGCGGAGTAGCTTCATTTTTGAAGCTTGATTACAAAAAATCAATTGGCTTCATCTCCCTTGGAATAATGACTGCTGGACTCATAGTCATGCTTCTAAGCTTTGTAGGATTCGGAATGGTCAACTAATTCAAAAAAATATTATTTCATTGAATATATATTGACAAATAAATGCTATATGATATAATTTTTATGGTAACAAAGCCTTATCAAGAGAGGTGGAGGGACGGGCCCTATGAAACCCGGC
>NZ_CEZJXU010000318.1:0-3091 GCF_983023055.1 Dethiosulfatibacter sp.
ACGGTGTCAAAGTTGCAATAGTTGGCATGATTCCACCTCATATATCAAGATGGGAAGCAAGCAATCCTGAACATTTCGAAGATTTGATATTTGAAAAAGTTGCTGATGCAACTGCAGAAGTTGTTGCGGAGTTGGAAGGTCAATATGACGTTCTAATCGGAGCGTACCACCTTGGCATGGGCGGAGAATATGGTGATGTAGGAATCGATTATATTGCAGAAAACTTCCCTGAATTTGATGCCATTATAGGAGGTCATGCCCATTCGGAAATCAATGAAACCATTAACGGAGTTTTATTAATTGAACCGAAGAGATGGGGAAACAGAGTTTCAAGAATAGATATAACTGTAGACATGGTTGATTTTGCTTACGATGTAGTTGGAATAACCGGTGAAAACATAGATACTAATGATTACGAAGCAGATCAGGACATTATTGATGCATTCTTAGATGTTCATGAAGAATCTGTAGAAAATGCAAATGTGGTAGTTGGTCAAATTTCTGGTGATTTTATAGATTGGCCTGACTATATAACAGGTATGGATGAAATAACTACAATGCCTACGTCTCAGTTGATGGATACATCAGTAATAGACTTGATTAATGAAGTACAGCTGTTTTACACGGAAGCAGATATTTCATCTGCAGCTCTCTTTAACTTCGGATCCAATCTGAAGGCAGGAGACTTCAAGAAGAAGGATGTAGCATATATTTACAAGTATGACAACACCTTGATGGGAGTAAATATAACAGGTGTAAACCTGGTTAAGTATATGGAATGGTCTGCATCCTACTACAACACATACAAGGATGGAGACGTAACAATAAGTTTCAATCCTGATATAAGAGGATACAACTACGATATGTTCTCAGGATGTACCTATGATATAGATATATCACAAGAAGCAGAAAGCAGAATTAAAAATATCATGGTCGATGGCGTGGCTTTGGACCCTGAAGGAATATACAAGCTTGCAGTGAACAACTATAGATTCGGTACATTGCTTGGCCTTGAACTTGTAACAAATGACGACATGTATTATCAGTCAGTTGCAGTATATCCGGATATCCCGGACGGTAGAATCAGGGACATGATTATTAAATATACAAATGAAAATAAAGGCGGAGTACTTACTCCAACAGTAGACAACAACTGGAAGATTATCGGTGCTGATCTTGAGCATGAAATGAAAGATGAGATTCTCCAGATGGTTAGAGATGGTGAAATAACAATACCTGTGTCTGAAGATGGAAGGACAATGAATGTAGAATCTCTTAATGTTTATGCACTGGCGGATGCAGGCAAGATAACTCTTGGCGGGGATGTACCACCTGTTGAAGTTGTACCTCCAGTAGTGCCGGTTCAGCCTGAAGAGTATGAGGTATACTATGTTGTATCCGGTGATGTTCTTTGGAGAATAGCCGAAAAATACAATACAACATGGCAGATTCTTTCAGAATTCAACAACATGGAAAACCCAAATCTTATATACCCATACCAGAAAATAATGGTACCTAAATAAATCAAATATTTATAGATATATTCAAAAAAGAACGTAAATTGCTTTTCATTTATATTTGGATATAGTATAATTATAGTAACAAGAGAGTTAAATTAAATATTTGAAGGGTGGTATATATGAAAAAGATTTTATTTCCGGTAGATGGTTCCATGGATTGCCAGAAAGCCTTGGATATTGCAGAAGATTTAGCTAAAAAATATGACAGTACAATAACTGTATTCCATGTATTTGACTATCACAAGGTTCCAAATGAAATGGAGTATGCAGCTGTTATCGATAAGATTTATGATTCGGATGCAAGTAGGGAAATGCTTAACAAGACTGTTGAGTACTTTGAAGGAAAAGGTGTCAAGGCAAACTCCAAGTTAGTAAAGGGAGATCCTGCATCCGACATTATTGATGAAGCTGAAAGTGGTGAGTATGATTTATGTATAGTCTGCACTCACGGTATGTCGGCAGGAAAGAGATTCCTCCTTGGAAGTGTAACAAACAAGGTTGTTCATCATATCAAGGTGCCTATCCTGGTAGTTAGATAAATTTATTCATAAAAACTGTTGCAGTCAGAAATGGCTGCAATTTTTTTCACCTCGTGTATTCATCAGATTGTCAAATAAACTTAAGTCATTAAAATCAGGAATTTTCAATTATTTATTACTGGACATGGAGGATTTACATGTTAAATCACTTGGGAACTATAAAGCTTGAAACAGAAAGACTTATTCTTAGAAGATTCGAGAAGGAAGACTATAAAGAAATGTTTGAAAACTGGGCTTCAGATCCGGAAGTTACAAAATATATGACTTGGCCGACTCACAAGAACCATTATGTAACCCAGGATGTACTCAAGACATGGACCGAGAGCTATTTTCATAATGATTACTATCAGTGGGCAATATATATAAAAGAAGATGATGCTGTAATCGGAAGCATAAGTATTATGAATATAGATGAAATAAATCTTAACTGTGAAATTGGATATTGCATAGGGAGAAAATACTGGAACAGAGGCATAACTACTGAGGCTTTCAATGCTTTAATAAAGCTTGGCTTTGAAAAAATCGGATTTGAAAGGATAACTGCAAGGCATGACGTTGACAATATTGCTTCCGGCAAGGTTATGGAAAAATGCGGACTCAAATATGAAGGGACATTGAGAAAAATACTTAAGAACAATAAAGGCAAGCTGGTCGATTGCAAGTATTATTCGATTCTTAAGGAAGAATATAAATAGGATTTCATTAATGAGTCTTCTTGGTGTATAATAAAAGTAACAAGAGAGTTAAATTAAAAATATTTGAAGGGTGGTACTAAAATGAAAAAGATTTTATTTCCGACTGATGGTTCTATGGAATGTCAAAAAGCCTTGGATATTGCAGAAGATTTAGCCAAAAAGTATGAAGGTACCATTACAGTATTCCACGTGTTTGACTATCACAAAATACCAAGTGAAATGGAATATGAAGCTGTAATAGATAAAATTTATGATTCTGAAGTCATGAGGGAAATGCTTGACAAGACAGTTGAGTATTTTGAGAAAAAGGGTGTCAGTGCGAAAGCCAAGCTTGTAA
>NZ_CEZJXU010000319.1:0-3082 GCF_983023055.1 Dethiosulfatibacter sp.
CTCAAGGAAGTATGGGAAGCATCGTAGACAGCCAAGTTCACATTGTTGACGTCGGTGTTTACGGCGAAGCCGAAGATCATAAGCATCATTATGGGCATCATAAATGAAATGACAAGACTGGGTCTGTCACGTCTTATATGGATAAATTCTTTTTTTGTAATTGTGGCTAGTCTTTTGAATGAAAAGAAATTCAAATTGAACTTATTCATTGTCATTGTCTCCTTTGCTGCTTTTGGATTTCTTCTTATTCTGTTTGTTCTTTTTATTGTTTTTAAGTTCCTTGTAGCTCACCAGATGTTCCTGATTGGACAATTCCATTACATGGTGAATAAAGATGTCTTCTATGTTGTCCATTCCCATCTCCTTATAGTGGCCTTCAAGAGAGTTGATGGAAATAATCTTACCATTGTATATGAATCCTATCCTGTCACATACAGTAGCTTCATCCATATAGTGGGTTGTGACAAGTACTGATACTCCTTTTGCTGATAAGTCTGCAATCATATGCCAAAATTCACGCCGTGAGACAGGGTCAACGCCGGCTGTAGGTTCGTCCAATACCAGTATTTCAGGATTGTGAATCAATGCGCATCCAAGGGCAAGTCTTTGTTTCCATCCTCCGGACAGTGTTCTGGCCTGCGCATTTTCTTTTCCTCCTAGATTGGCCATTGCGATGAGTTCTTTTTTTCGATCTTCTATGTCTTTCTTTTTCATACCGAAAATATTTCCGTAAAAATCAAGATTTTCATTGACGGTCAAGTCTCCATAGAGGCTGAAACTCTGACTCATATATCCGATTTTCTGTTTTATGAATTCAGATTCCTTAAGGATATCGTAACCAAGTACGGTTCCGGTTCCTCCAGTAGGTGTGATGACGCCACATAGCATACGAATGGTGGTTGATTTGCCTGAACCGTTGGGTCCCAGAAGGCCGAAGATTTCACCACGCTTGATTTGAAAGGATATGTCGTTTACTGCTGTTAGTGAACCGAATACTTTTGTAAGGTTGTTTACTTCTACTGCATTTCCCATAACTACTCCAATTCACTAAAATCTACAGATATTAGCATGCCGGCTTTCAAATTTTCAGATGGGTCAAGGCTGATTTCAACCTTGAAGACCAGGCGTTCTCTATCTTCTTCAGTAACAATGTTAATTGGTGTGAACATTGCTTCGTTGTCTATTTTTCTGATTGTGCCCGTCATCTTTATTGATTTGTCGGCAACCAGTGTTAGAGTAAGCTCATGGCCGGGAGCAACTGTTAACAGATCTTTTTCAGAAATATAGATTGTCACATATCCGTCATTTGAATCATAAAGAGTGGCTATTGGACTTCCCGTATTGATAAATTCACCTTTGTTATAGTATACGCTTTCTACTATTCCCGATCTTTGGGATTGAATGTGATAGTCTTCAAGATTCCTGTTTGCAATTTTTTCACCTAGGATAGCCAGTTCGTTATTGAGTGAAGTGATGTTTTTGTCAGGATCGTCATAGCCCTTTTCCATGCGAATAAGTTTTTCGTTGGCAGCAAGTATTTGAGCATCCACAGCTTCTGCCTGGAATTTAAGTGTGTCAATATCATTGATAATCTTGCTGGAGTCAACCAAGGAAGTGTCGTAGACATTTTTACTGTTGGTCATTGAAAGGGCTGCATTATCCAGATTGACTTGTGTTTCTATGTCCTCATCATATAGTGCCTTGACTTTATCGTAATTGGATACATTGAATTCGTAGGTTGATTTAAGATTGTCACTTACAATCTTGCTTTTTTCATAAAGATTCAAGGCACCGTCAACATTGCTTTCAAGAGCATCTTTTTGGCTTTCTAGCTGACTTATTGTTTGAAGTTGTATGTTTATTTCTTCTTTTCCAGCACCAGTTTCGGATTTTTCTATATTTTGACCTGAAATTTCCTTGTAAATTCTGGCCTCTTCACGTTGAAGTGCCATCTTTGAATCATCCAGCAAAGCGACTTGTGACTCTTCTTCCAAGGAGTCTCCTTCAGAAACATATATTTCTTCTATTATTCCGGGAACTGCCGATACTACATCAAAGGTATCCCATTGAAGCTCTCCGTAGTACAGACTGTCTTTCATGGCTGTTTTATTCATATAATATTTGTAGAATCCAAAAGATACTGTGGCAACTACCATCAGTACGATAAGTCGTGTTAATATTTTTTTTATCATAGATAAGGCTCCAATTCATTTAAATTTTAATCTGATAATGCAGAAATTGTTTATGATTTATTAATAAATTGTACCACACTTTTCCCTCAGGTACTATGGATAACAATCAACAAAGATAAAGCTTCCTGTATTTCCACTGGGAAAATATAGGAAGCTGCTTTATTCCGTATTTATTTTGTATTCAGTATCTTTTCAACTCTTGGTGCTCTTAATCTATGTACATTGCCGAGATTTGATCCTACAAGGGGCCTTAAATAGTACTTGAATTCATCAGTTATGCCGTTACCTCTCGCATTAATGAAGTCAGGAGGCATTACCTTGGTTTTTCCTGCAATTTTATCCAAATCCACCAGCTGATAATCCACTGAATAGTATCCTGTCCGTTGTATTGTAATGGATCCGTCAACTTTATTCCAAATGGCAAATTGTGCTGCTTTTTCACCAACTTCTCTTGCTTCATGTTGATCGACATCTGAGATACTTGCTATGGAGCTTCTTTGGGGATATCCTAATGTGTCGGCCCTTACGCGGGTTATATTCAGCTTGGTTTTTATCAAATCCGATAGCATGTCGCCTAGAGAACCGCTTCCTGAGAGTTGAATGTTGCCGTGAGAATCTTTTTCTATACAACTTGTCAATGTCGAAGCCACAGGTTGACCGCTTTTATCTCTAATACCTTCAGATACAGCAATAAGACATCTGCCAAGTCTGTCATATATTTCCTTTACATCTTTTAGAAATTCATCAACATCAAAAACTTTTTCAGGCAAGTAAATAAGATGTGGTCCGTCATCTGGATATTTTTGGGCCAGGGAAGATGCTGCTGTCAAAAAGCCTGCATGTCGTCCCATTACAATACCAATGTGTACTCCCGGCAATGCACGATTATC
>NZ_CEZJXU010000320.1:0-3049 GCF_983023055.1 Dethiosulfatibacter sp.
GTTTTAATCTGTTTTAAGCAAAAGCTGTAGTTGAGTTTATTCACGAAACAAAAGTATCGAAACTCTTCAACTAAGTTTAAATGATAAAAGTATATAGTTGAGTCTATCTAAAGGTATTGTATCTGGATGATTCAACTAGGTTTTAGTAAGAAGTATATAGTTGAGTTGATTCTTAAAATAGAAGGAGTCAAGACGTATCAACTTGACACCGGATAGTAGAAGAATAACTACGAAACTTACTTCTTACTAAAACCACCTTTAGAGAATAAAAAATATTTATAGATAGTAACGAAACTTGCTTTTACATTAAACATCCTTATAAAAAGACATTGAATGAATAAATACGAAACTCGCTTTTGATTAAAACTTCCTTTTTATTTTATAAGCAAAAGTATATTGTTGCGAAACTCGCTTTTGCATTAAACCACTTTTTTTAAATTCAATTTATTTTTATTACTTTACCTTGCATAGTTTTTTCTTAAGAATTTTCTTGATATTACCTTTGACCTTACTCTTTTCTTTCTTATCTGTATCATAAATTCATCACCAATTGATGAATAGCCAATATCTACAACAGCAAGACCAATGGCTTTTCCCAGGGTAGGCGACTTGTATCCAGTAGTTACATATCCTATGTTTTCCCCGTCTTCATTGAAAACTTCATATTCAGCTCTTGCTATTCCTCTATCCACCAGCTCGAATCCTACCACTTTTTTCTTGAGTCCCAAATCCCTTTGAATCTTCAAGGCTTCCATTCCAATGAATTCTTCCTTCTCAAGCCTTACACAGAATCCAAATCCCGCTTCAAGAGGTGAAATATCCTCAGTCATTTCATGTCCGTAAAGAGGCATATTGGCTTCAAATCTCAATGTATCCCTTGCTCCAAGACCACATGGATGTATTTGGTATTCCTCACCTTTTTCAAGAAGACCTTCCCATACCTTTACTATTTCACCAGCAGAGGCATATATTTCAAATCCGTCCTCTCCTGTATATCCCGACCTTGATACAATACATGACACTCCAACTATGTCGATGTCTTCTGCAAAATTGAAAAACTTAAGGGTTGAAAGGTCAAAGTTCGTTTGTTTCTGAAGAAGCTCTTCAGCCTTTGGTCCTTGAAGTGCAACCTCTCCCGTAGCCTCTGAAATATGGTTTAGCTCTACCTGGAAATCTCCTTCTGCCAATGCTTTTTCCATCCAGGAAACATCCTTATTAATGTTTCCTGCGTTAATAATGAGAAGATAACTGTCCTCGTCTCTTTTGTAAACCAAAAGATCATCAACTACTCCTCCATTTTCATAACACATGACGGCATATTGAATTTCATTGTTGTTAATAAGATTTGCATCGTTTGTGATTATATGATTCACAAATCTCTTTGCATCCTTTCCTCTTACTTCCATTTCACCCATATGAGAAACATCAAATATTCCAACACTGTTTCTCACAGCATTGTGTTCCTCTACAAGACCAGAATACTGGACAGGCATTTCCCATCCTCCGAATTCTACAATCTGGCCCTTAAGCTTAAGGTGGCTCTCATAAAGAGGAGTTCTTTTCAGTTCATCCATTTCATCCATCTCCTATTATTTTGTCTTGAGACCCTATCTTATTATTCTATGGGAGAAAAGCGTTGATACATTTTCCTCTTCCCAACCCAGTGGTACAAAAAAAGATCGCAAGACAATATCTGCCTAGCAACCTCTGTTCTTTTACCTGAGAGTTTTAATTAACAATTACCCCTTCGGTGCTGCTCCAGCAGTCTCTTCAGAGTTCCATCAGATTGCGATCCTTTTGCCTGAGAGTTTCTACGGTCAATCGGCTAAACTACCCGTATTTCTCCTTCGGCCACCACTTAAGGTATCTCTCGCAACCGTCCTCTGGATGTTTCTATATATGAATTATAACATAATATCCATTTACTTTTAAAGGAAATTTTTTTTGTTTTTCCAACTACTATATATTAGAACACATACTCGCTATTAAAACACATTATAATATATGCAGGAGATGAACTCACTATGGACAATATTAATGATACCTCAATTCAACGAAAGAACAAGCCCCTCGTCGATTTGAATAACCGATGTTGGCTTGTTCTTTTTTTGGTTGTATTTTAAAGGTCGAAGGGACCAATTTTACTTATGTCAAAAGGTGTTTCCTGGTATACACAATAATTGAGCCAGTTGGAGAAAAACATATGGGCATGTCCCTTCCATTTCATATCTACATCCTTTTTAGGATCATCGTCTATGAAATAATTAGCCGGTACTTCCGTATCCATTCCATTTTTAATGTCTCTATCATATTCATTCTTCAGAGTGTACTTTTCGTATTCCCCATGACCCTGGACAAAGATCTGTCTTCTATTCTTTAGGGCGGAAATATGTACTCCTGCCTCTTCAGATTCAGCAAGAATTTCTATTGTTGGAACCTTGTCAAATTCTTCTCTTTCTATCTGTGTATGTCTCGAATGAGGAGCATAGAACTTGTCGTCAAATCCTCTCATTAGTCTGGACTTGTGATCCTTCACATCGTGGAGAAAAACTCCAAAAAGCTTCTTGTTGAGCATCTTCCTTTGAACATCGTAGTGATAGTAAAGTGCCGCCTGTGCTCCCCAGCAAAGATGGATTGTACTAAAAACATTACTCTTTGAATATTCCATAATTTCAACAAGTTCTTCCCAATAGTCGACATCTTCATAAGGGAGAGTTTCAACAGGTGCTCCTGTTATTATCATTCCGTCAAATTTCTTATGCTTTATATCATCAAACGTTTCATAAAAGGATGTAAGATGCTCCTGCTTGGTGTTCTTCGAATTGTGTGTACTCATATTCACAAGATGAAGTTTAACCTGAAGCGGTGTATTTGCAAGCATTCTTATGAGTTGTGTTTCAGTCTCTTCTTTTGTAGGCATCAGATTGACTATTACTATCTCCAATTGTCTGATGTCCTGGCTATAGGCTCTGAAATCATTCATTACAAATACATTTTCTTCCTTTAAAATATTAAATGCCGGCAGTTTATTTGGTATTACTATTGGCAT
>NZ_CEZJXU010000321.1:0-3045 GCF_983023055.1 Dethiosulfatibacter sp.
ATATTATATCACAATATTTTTAAAAAAGATATTGCCAACGGCTAAATACACCAGTATTCCAATACATGTTCCTGAGCTGTCTATAAATACATCCATTACAGCCGGTCCCCTTCCAGGAACAAACATTTGGTGAACCTCATCCGTTGCTGCATAGAGACTGCAGATTAGCAGTGCTGCAACAAATCTCTGGTGTAATGGTACATTGCTGCCAATAGCTGAAAAAACAAATATTCCCAGTAAAAAATACATAAGAAAATGTGCATTCTTTCTGATTATACCATTTAAAGCTTCTGTATCAAAATCAAATTCCGGAGCAATCTTTTCAACAGTTTCAATTACTATTTGAGTGACTCCAGTGCTAAGTTTGTTTGATTCGTCTGCGACCTGTGCTGAAAATCTGTAAATCAATACCATCCACAAAACAACAACCATCCACAATATAATACTTTTTTTATTATTAGTAAATTTTTCTTTCATTTATTCATCCCCCACAAGAAAGCAACTATAAAAAAAGGCGACCACAATAGCGGACACCCATCATTTCATATTTTCTATCCCAATAGCTACCCAAAACGTAGTATATCACAAAAAGTTAACTACTTCAATGTCAATTCTGTAACATTTAATTATCAAAAAACCTTCTCATCCTAACCATCTGTTTATGTCCAAAAAACGTCATAATATATCTAAGAACTGTCTTAATTGTAAATTTCAGTTTAAATGCTTCCCGGATATACTTTCTTGCTTCCCTGTTATTTCCATTTCTCATATTCCTGGACGCAAGAGCCTTATACTTTCCAGTATTCCTTGTCAATTTCTCGTCTTCTGACAGCTCTTCAATATATTCAGAATACTTTTCATCAAACCTTTCAACAGTTTCCCAGTACTTCTCAAGGTCTAATGATATCTGGTTGGCATCCTTTCTGAAAAAATATCTTATTAGAGGTTCCTCAACAACATCTACATTGCACAGTCTGCAAACCCTGATCCATAGGTCCTGATCCTGCCTCATTTTGATCTCTTCGTCAAATAATCCTGATATTTCAAGGATACTTTTCCTTACTACTACACTTGAGGTTGTTCCTATACAATTTCTTATCAGTACTTCTTTGAATAGATTACCCCTGTTTCTTGGTATATTCTTGTATTTAATATCATAAAAGGTATATATGACTTCCGAGCCCGTATATACAAGCCCCACCGAATCATCTTCAAATAATTTCATCTGCTTCTCAAGCTTTTCAGGCATCCACTCATCATCATCGTCCAGAAAGGCAATGAATTCACCCCTTGCCATCTCTATCCCTGTATTCCTGGCATGGTTCCCGCCTTTCGACTCAATAATGGTGTAATAGGATATCCTTTCATCAACAAGTGTCTTGAGAAATTCTTCCGTATCGTCCGAAGAGCAATCATTCACAATTATTATCTCGTAATCTTCATAGGTCTGTTTCAACACCGATTCAAGGGCATTTTTCAGCAATTCAACCCTGTTGTGGGTAGGTATTATAACACTTACCATAATATTCCTCCGTAAGACAATTTTTACTTTAATCATCCGCAGACCTGTTTAGTTTACAGATTTACGAAAATTATATCACACATTAAGCTATAAAAAAATCAATTCTTAATTTAATGAAAAACAAAGCCGCTCCACCCGACTTAATTCGGTTGAAACGGCTGTACTCTATTATTTGCAATTACTGCTTTATTTTCCTTGTTGTAAATGTCAATGCTAAGTCATCAGCCATCATTTCACCACCTATCCCCATGACTGCGTTCTTGGCAATTGTCAAGGTATATGTCGTTTTGCCTGTTAAACCGCCTGCGTATATCAGCAATGTATCTCTTTTTGTAGCGATTCTATTAATCGGGAAATCTGCATTGTCTCTTATAAGATCTTCATTAAAAGTACCGACATAATTGTTGAAGTTAATTTTAATAGTAACGTAATTTCTCACACCTGTTGCACCATTGGCTGGCGAAGTACTATCGATTGTCAGATACTCTACAGGTGTCGGAGTTGCCGGCTCAATATAATACCCTTGTGAATAGGCATTTATAGATAAGACTGGATCGCCTTTGTCTGTCGCTGTCACTTTAAGTCTTAAATATTTGGTCGCTTCATCACTTTCAAGAAGATACTCCGTATCTATATCTCCCATATCCGCGTATAGTCCGTTTTCCGTATCGGAAATCTGCCACATGTATGAATAGCTAAGATTCCCTTCTCCACCATCATCAGTCCACGTACCTTCATATGCCACGACAGTATAGTCTACTTGTACTATACCTATAATTTTCGGCAGGTCATTACTATCATTAGCAGGAGCCTCATTCGGCTTAGGTTCAGGTTGAATTTCAATCCATGCCGAATGCGCCGTAGTTGACTTGACAATATATTGACCACTGTCGGTTGATGTCTCTGCCACCCTCAGGTACAATCCTTCATCACTCTCACCAGGAGTGTAAGTCATGTCATCTACATTACCCACGTCATCTACATTTTCTTCACTTTGCGTAGCCGAAACTTGCCACCTATGGTAATATATAAGATTTCCTTCCCCATCGTCATCAGTCCATGTTCCTGGAATGAATTCAAGGAGATTATTTACCTGAACAATTCCATCTATTCCAGGTAATTCCGTGTATTCTGGCGGTTCATTCACAGGTCCTATCTGATGCCATACAGAATATGCCACATCTTTCAAGCCTTCTGTATCCTCTGCAGTTACTTCAACCCTCAAGTATTTCTCGGCATCTTCTGACCCTAGAGTAATTCCCAATCCCGACGAGTCAAGAAGTCTATCGATTATATCCCCTTCACTGGCCGAAGTCGCAAGCTGCCACTCATTATAATAATTAAGTTCTATTAAAGGATCGTCTTCGTCTTCCCATACTCCCGGGTCAGCCAAAATCCAGTTTCCAACTTCAACTACAGCTTCAGCTCCATATAAATCTATTAATGTAGGCTGTGAAGTATTTACAGGAGGGTCATTGGTAGTTGGTGGTTCTTCCCCTATCAAATACCAATCCGATTCCGCA
>NZ_CEZJXU010000322.1:0-1989 GCF_983023055.1 Dethiosulfatibacter sp.
TAATATATCTGCATTCAAAGCCCTTCAGCTCGCGCTTCAATGTGCGCTCAATATTATGGATTTTACTCATGTAATCCTCTTTCAAAAAGACTTCAATGCTCTTCAGGCTCAGTGCGCATGCCAGTGCATTCCCCATGAATGTAGGCCCATGCATCAATGCCTTTGATGCATCATCCGAATAAAATCCATCATATACATGTTTGTTCACTATAGTTGCAGCATGACCAATGTATCCACCTGTCAAGATATCAGGACAAACGCATTCAGACACAAACAGATGCCCTGTTCTTCCGAATCCAGTTGCCACCTCGTCAAAAATCAATAAGATATCATATGTGTCACAGAGTTCTCTTGCTCTTTCCAAAAACGAAACATCATGCATCTTCATACCGGCTGCACCTTGAAGCAGAGGTTCGACAATAAGCGCAGCAACTGTTTCATGCTTTTCCTTGACTATCCTATCAAGGGATTCTATATTAATGTCAATGTGGTGGATGCCTTCTTTATCCGGAAATGATTTATGATAATCTACATCATCTCCAACAGCCATCGCTTTGAATGTATCGCCGTGATATGCCTCTTTTAATGCAATGATTTCTCTCTTATCAATGTCACCACGATTATTGTAAAACTGAATGGCTATTTTAAGCGCCACCTCAACACCTACACTGCCGGAATCTGAATAAAAAACATAATCCAGATCACCTGGCAATATCTCCTTCAATTTGGAAGACAACTGCTCTGCCGGCTCATGGGATAATCCGCCAAGCATTACATGGGAAAATTTCTCCATCTGTCGGATACCTGCCTGATTGAGCTCTGGATGAGAATACCCGTGAATCATGCACCACCAGGATGAAACGGAATCAATTAGAACATTGTCTTCAGTATATATTAAAACTCCTTCAGCATTTTTGACTTTATATGGAGTCTTCATTTTTTTCATCTGTACATAAGGATACCATATCATAGCCTAGCTTGCCCCTTTCAAGGTATAACCTATTGCATTATAGATCCTTACTCCCACACCACTGACCAATACAGCCAACAGTAAATCAGCTGCCAGCGACGGCGAGAAGATAGACAGTAATGCAGCCGCATAGCCAAATTCACTACCGAGAACATACTGATAGATTGCCGATAAATAAAGCATGCCAATTATCCATACCACTATGGTTGAAATAATCGAACCAGCCGTTATCCATTTCACATCAGCATGGCCAAACTTACTTTCCGAATACTCTCTAAAAGCTCCCACAATATATGCGCCAATAATAAAAGACAGAATAAACCCAAAAGTCGGTTTCAGTACATACCCGAAGCCACCTCCCATTGTAAACCATGGAATTCCCATTAATCCACCAAGTGCATACACCATTGCTGAAATAGCACCATTTTTTTTGCCCAGTAAAATCCCTGCCAGAATTACAAATGTGAGTTGCAAGGTGAAGCTTCCAACAACAGGTGCCGGTATTCTAATAAATGCTCCAATGGCAATCATTGTTGTCATTAATGCTATCCTCGTCAAATCTTTAATATTCATTCTTTCCCTCCTGTATTCTTATACTTCATAACCTAACTCCCGAATCATTTTGATATCATTTGCTGTATTGTTTCCATATGTAGTCAGCAGCTCTCCTGAAATCGTTCCGTTTACACCGCTTCCAAACAATAGCTTTCCAAAGTCCGTAAGCAGGTTTCGTCCTCCAGCCAATCGTATTGTTGCTCTGGGATTAATGAATCTATAAATTGCTGCAATTCTGATAAAGTCATCTTCGCTGACTTTTTCAACACCTTCAAGAGGTGTACCCTCAATGGCATTTAGTAAGTTGAGAGGAATTGACTGAATGTTCAAATCCCTTAATTCAAATGCCATGTCTATACGATCTTCATCAGTCTCACCCAGACCGATAATGCCGCCACTGCAAACTTGCAGGCCTGCTCTTTGAGCATCTCTAATTGTTTGTATTTTCTCATCATATGTATGTG
>NZ_CEZJXU010000322.1:1999-3040 GCF_983023055.1 Dethiosulfatibacter sp.
CATGCTTGAATGGTGTCGATTCTGTCTTTATATGTATGTGTTGTACAAATATTTGAGAAATGTCGCCGTGACGTCTCCAAATTATTGTGATACCGTTCCACTCCAGCTGCCTTCAGCTTCAAAAAACTTTCATATCCCAGCAATCCATGGGAAGCGCAAAGTTTGATATTGCTCCTTTTACGTATAGAACTATAGACTTCGCATAATTCTTCAACCTCTTTTTCCGATGCACGTTTCCCGGATGTCACTACCGAATATCGCGGTACGCCGTTTTCTTCATTCCGCAAAGCATCCTTGACAATCATTTCTTTTTTCAACAATGGAAATACTTCTACCTGAGTATTATAATGCGCAGACTGTGCACAATATTTGCAATCCTCCGGACACTTCCCGCTCTTTCCATTTATTATGGTGCACATATCAAAAGCATCTCCACATAATGCAATGCGAATCTCATGTGCTTTTTCTGCCAATACTACAGACGGTAAATCAAATAATACCAGTGCTTCTTCTTTCGTTATTTCATATCCTTCAATGATTTTATTCATCATTTTATCCATCATAAGATCACTCCTCTTCATGTTATATATAATAGAGTATTTACGAACCATTGTCAACCTCGCGTTGCATAGCAGTTTACAATGATGTCGGGTGTTATCATTTATAACTCACAATTCCCAAAGTTTATTTGCAACCGCTTACTCAAACACAAAGGAAAAACACAAAGGGACAGTTCTTCCGTGCCCTATACTTCTTGTTACTCCGAAACTAATCCCTTTTAAAATTCTAAATTTGTGTTGTATTTTTCATAATCTTGATCATCTTCAAATATTATTTGTCCATTTATTCCTCTAAACATTACATGATATATTCCTGTACTACTTTTTTCACTTGCTCTTCTCGGCATAAAACTAATTTCTAGACTTATCAAGACTAGAAGTAAGTTTAACACATGAGTAACACACGGGAACCGTCCCTGTGTGTTTATATTTTCATCCTTGGTTTCGTAATCACAAACAATTGACTGGGATCGCAGCCTTT
>NZ_CEZJXU010000323.1:0-3031 GCF_983023055.1 Dethiosulfatibacter sp.
CCATACTTGACCATAGGAATAAGGACATATCCAGGGAAACCAGTTTGTCGGGATATATCTACAGGGCAGATAAATCTTCAAGACAGTGTTTCACCTGCGGTGTACGGGATGAATGTAGCTGGTCTGAGGATAAAAAAAATCTGGTTATCAAACTTTAGGGGAAGAAAATGAAGATAGGAAACAGAAATTTTGATTTTGAAAATGAAGCATATATAATGGGAATACTTAATGTTACTCCGGACTCCTTTTCAGACGGAGGCAAGTTCACTTCAATGGACAGGGCCCTTTCACAGGTTGAGAAGATGATTGAAGAGGGAGCCGACATTATCGATATCGGAGGAGAATCCACCAGACCCAACCATGATGTGGTTGAGCTTAATGAAGAGATAAGCAGAGTTGCCCCTGTAATAGAGGGAATTGTGAAAAGGTTCGATATTCCTGTCTCCATCGACACGTCAAAGAGCAGGGTTGCAGAAGCTTCCCTAGATGCAGGAGCCAACATGATTAACGACGTATGGGGATTTAAACAGGATGAGTACATCGCAAGGGTTGCAAAGGTCTACAACGTACCAAGCTGTCTAATGCATAACAGAGAGAGGAGACAGTACAACAACCTAATGGAGGACATATTTGCAGAAATGAATGAATGTCTTGAAATTGCATGGAAAGCTGAAATATCAAAGGACATGATAATGATAGATCCAGGCATAGGTTTTGGAAAAACACCGGAAGAAAATCTTAGTGTTATGAAACATCTTGATGATTTTAAGGTTTTTAATTTGCCCATGCTTCTGGGAACTTCAAGAAAATCCATGATAGGTTATGCTCTTGATCTGCCTGTTGATGAGAGGCTGGAAGGAACATTGGCTACTACAGCCCTTGGCTATATGAAGGGATGTAGAATATTCAGGGTACATGATGTAAAGGAAAACTACAGGATTCTTAAGATGATTAAGGCCATGAGCTAAGGGAGGATTGACAAATGGATAAACTTATAATCAAAAACCTTGAACTTTTCGGATTTCACGGAGTAAACCAGGAAGAAAAGACAATGGGTCAGAAATTTATAATAGATGTATTACTTGACATGGACATGACTGAAGCTGGTGATAAGGATTCCTTGAATGACACAATAAATTACGCTGAGCTCTGTCATGAGCTCCTAAATGTATTCAAATCGGAAAAGCATGATTTGATCGAAAGGGCGGCAGTGGTACTGTGTGATTACATACTGTTAAACTATAAACAGGTGAATGAAGTAGAACTTACACTGAAGAAACCCTGGGCGCCTGTTCATCTATCCCTGGAATATCCAGCTGTTAGGATGGTGAGAAAAAGACATACAGCCTACATAGCTGTAGGGTCAAACATGGGAGATAAGGGAGACAATATCAAAAAGGCAATTGAAGCTATAGATTCAAGCATACAGACTTCAGTTGTTAGAACTTCAAAGATAATAGAAACTGATCCTGTTGGATATGAAGACCAAGATGTTTTTCTAAACGGAGTATTTAAGGTTGAAACCATTCTTTCTCCGAAACAACTTATTAGGTGGCTTCTTTCCATAGAGGATGACCTGAAGCGTGTAAGGGACATAAGATGGGGTCCAAGGACAATAGATCTTGATGTAATTTATTATGATGACCTGGTGTCTGATGACGAAGAAATAGTTCTTCCCCATCCGAGGATGCACGAAAGGGGATTCGTGCTGGAGCCCCTCAATGAAATAGCTCCCTATATTCTTCATCCAATAATAAAAAAGAGAACCTTTGAGCTGTTAAATGATCTTATACAAAATTAAGGAAATCAATATGAAAAACCCTCCACCATTGAAGAGGAATATGCCTAATCAGTGACGGAGGGTTTCGTTGTCTGTAAATAATTCTTCACGCTTGATAATATACTTCACATACTGTATTGTAATACTGTACACGAAAAAAAATATCATGTGGATATTATATATACGAACCCAAGGTGATTATTTACGGGATTACTATAGTTGCCACATTCATACTTCCATATTATGAATCACCGGTTTACATTGGACTGTTTGCTGTTGGGCTTGCTTTTGTTGGTATATTGTGCCGTGTCGTTGTTTCATTGATGTGGAAATTCGCAATCAAATAAAGAAAGGTTAACAGGTGAATATGTACAAGATTAAAAAAGTTGAAATGAAAGAAATCAGTAAAATGATAGAAATGTATTATAAAACCCTTATTGCTCCTAAAGATGATTATTGGGAGAATGGTGTCCTTCCAAATTGCCAATATTATACAATTTCGGAAGACTTCAACATGGAAGAGGAGATAGGATATATTGCCATAGGTGAAGAAAATGCAATTTATCAGTTCTATGTTAGCGAAAATATTCGTTATAAATCGGTGGATATTTTTGATTATGTTTTAAAAGAATTGTCTATCATTCAAGGAATTGTTGAGACCTATGATATTAATTATTTGGTCCTTTCCATGGATCGTGCAAAAGAGATTCAAGTACATTCATATGTATATACTCAGTGTGAAAAAGTACAGATAGAAAGTCCAGTGAAAGATATGCAGTTAAGATTGGCAACATTGGATGATTTGGAAGCCAGTGTTGATTTTGCTCATGAAAGCTTGGGTGGAGGAGATATAGACTGGTTAAGAAAATATTTCACACAATGGATTAATAGTGAAGGAATATATTTATTCGAGGTTAAAGATGAAATTGCAGCAATAGGAGAGATGAGAACAGGATTCAGAAGCAAGGAAACTGCGTATTTGGGTGTTATAAGCGGCCTAAATTATCGAAAAAAGGGCCTAGGTAAATATGTTACTGCCTATTTAAGGGACCAGGCAAATGAATTAGGATATACTGCTGTAAGTGCTGTAGCTGCAAATAATATTGGTTCAAATAAAATGATGGCTGGATGTGGCTTTTTCGCGTATCATAGGATATTGCAGATTCGGTTTAGGTGAGGGGATTTGTTTACGCACTCCACACATGTGGAGTGTGTTGTGAAGCTAGTGAGTAAAATCAAGGGCTAGAAGGA
>NZ_CEZJXU010000324.1:0-3029 GCF_983023055.1 Dethiosulfatibacter sp.
AGCTTTGGAGGCAATGAACTCTATCATGAATGGAGAGTCATCTCCTGTACAGACCGCTTCCTTCCTTACAGCATTAAAGATGAAGGGTGAAACTGTAGATGAAATAAGCGGATGTGCTATGTCTGTAATCGACAATGCCAGCAAGTTGGAATACAAACATGAAAATCTTGTTGACTGTGTTGGTACTGGTGGCGATGGAGCAAATACCTTCAATATATCAACTACGGCATCATTTATAGCGGCTGGAGCAGGAGTTAAGGTGGCAAAGCATGGTAATAGGTCGGTATCAAGCAAGAGCGGATCAGCCGATGTTTTGGAAAAGCTAGGAGTACATCTTACTGATGAAAATGAAAAGATTAAAAACTGTCTTGATGAAGCTAACATAGGCTTCATGTTTGCACCTCATCACCACAAGTCTTTTAAAAACGTTGTACCTGTAAGAAAAGAACTGAAATTCAGAACGGTATTCAATATATTGGGACCTATGGTTAATCCAGCTTCAGTAGAGAAACAAATCATGGGAGTATATGATAAGCATCTTGTTCATGTATGTGCAAATGTATTAAAGGAACTTGGAGTGAAACGGGCTATGGTAGTCCATGGAGAAGACGGTCTTGATGAGATAACACTTACAGGTAAAACCTATGTGTCGGAAATCAAGGATGACAAGGTGATTGAATATGTAATAAATCCGGAGGATTATGGATTCAAGCTATGTGAATTAAAAGATATATCAGGCGAAACGCCTGAGGTTAACGCTAATATATTAGAATCCATACTTAAGGGTGTTGATGGTTTCAAGAGAGATATTGCCATTTTAAATGCTGCGGCAGCCATATACATATCAGGAGTGGCAAATAGTTTCGAAGAAGGTTTACATAAAGCTATAATCTCGGTGGATTCTGGCATGGCCTATGAAAAACTTGAAAAAATGAGGACGGAAACTAGGAGGTAGACTGATGATTTTGGATAAGATAATAGATAAAAAGATTGAAAAATTAATAGAAACCAAAAAAAACAAAAGCCTTTATGAATTGAAGATGGAAGTTGAAGGCATGGAAAAGGAAATGTCATATAAATTCGAAAAAGGGTTACATAATAAAAATAGGATTACAATTATAGCTGAAATCAAGAAAGCTTCACCTTCGAAGGGACTTATTTCCGATGAATTTAAGTATTTGGATTACGCAGAAATCTACAATGAAAATGCTGATGCCATATCGGTTTTAACTGAAGAGGATTTTTTTCTAGGAAAAGGAAAATATCTTACAGAAGTGAAAGAAAAGGTGGATATTCCTGTTTTGAGGAAGGACTTTATAATTGATGAATATCAGATTTATGAAGCTAAAGTTTTGAATGCTGATGCTATATTATTAATTTGCAGAATAATGGATGAGAAGAAATTGACAGAATTTATCAGTCTTGCCTACAGTCTTGGACTTGAATGTCTGGTTGAAGTACACAATGAAGCTGATGTAAAAAAGGCATTGAATTCAGGTTCGAGAATAATTGGAGTAAACAACAGAGATCTTGAAACATTTACGGTGGACCTAAAAAACACCGAAAAGCTAATTAGTCTTATGCCAGATGATATAGTGAAGGTTAGTGAAAGTGGAATAAACACCTATGAGGATATGAAATATCTTGATGGAATAGGTGTCGATGCAGTGCTTATTGGTGAAGCTTTCATGAAATCTCCTGACAGGGTAGGGAAATTTAATGAATTGAGGGGATTGAAATGACAAGTATTAAAATATGCGGTCTCAGGACCATCAACGATGTTGATATAGTCAACAGGTATTATCCGGAATATGCTGGATTTGTTCTTGCAGAGAGCAAGCGAAATGTTAGCCTCAGTCAGCTTAAAATATTTATAGAGGAACTCGATGATTCAATAGCTCCGGTAGGTGTATTTGTTAATCAAAGCCTGTATTACATAGAACAATCTCTTGTATGTGGATTGAAGATTGTTCAGCTTCATGGAGATGAAAACAAAAAATATATAGACAGGCTCGATGAACTCAAAAAAAATTATGATTTCAAAATATGGAAGGTTGTAAGGATAGGGAATCAGCCATTGGATACGGTCATGAAGCATCTGGATACATTTGACAATGTTGATGGATTTCTTCTGGATAAGTTTTCAGACAAAGCTTATGGAGGTCTTGGTGAGAAATTCAACTGGGCAGCATACAAGGATATAGGTAGTAAATATCCTGTTATACTTGCCGGAGGACTTAATGAAAATAATGTATTGGAAGGTATAGATCATATAGATCCATGCTGTGTCGATGTTAGTTCGGGAGTTGAAACTGACGATTCTAAGGATGGAGGAAAAATAAAGAGATTCATAGAACTTGTGAGGAGTAATGGATAAATATTAAATTTTCAAGTTTTAGCGACAAGCTTATTGTTAGAATCGAATAATATAATATTGATTTATGCGACTAATATGTGTTATTATCAATTAGAAATAATATGACATAATATATATAGAAATAATCGGAGGTTGAAATGGCATTTAAATTTGAAGTAGTAACTAAATTCGGTGAATTATCTGAAAATGCAAAAGGCTGGAAAAAGGAACTTACACTTGTTAGCTGGAATGAAAGGGAACCAAAGTATGACATTAGAGAATGGGATCCTGATCATGAAAAGATGACAAAGGGAGTAACCTTTTCTGCTGAAGAACTTATACAGCTTAGAGATATATTGAATGAGCTGGAAATCGAATAACGATTTATTAAAATAACCGGGTAAAAGACTGGTTATTTTTTTTATTTAAGTTTATAATGTATATATATTTAATTTTAGGAGGGTATATGGCTGGTAAAAACAAAAAACAAAGTTCGATTTTTGGAACAGTCATTTCAATATATCTGCTGTTCATGCTTTTAACTAGAGTTTTAAGAACCAATATGAACATAAAAAGTGGGAATGTCATAATTGTTATAGTAATAGGAATTATTGTAGTGACAAGGATATTGTCAATAGCGAGCAAAGCCTCAAAATCCGGGGAAGCGGATTTC
>NZ_CEZJXU010000325.1:0-3009 GCF_983023055.1 Dethiosulfatibacter sp.
AGACAAAAGAATCAGAAATAAATTATTCCGCCGGAATTTTCCTTTGTAAAAAAACGGGAAACCAGGTTAAAAAAGGTGAACTGCTAGGTACGGTTTATACGGACAGCAATGGAATTGAAGAAGAACTAAGAGCTATGTTTATGGATTCTTATATTTTCAGCGACAGTCCAGTATCTAGAAAGGAAACAATAATAGGTCTTGTAGACGAGTCGGGCTTTACAGACCTAAGAAGGAAGGTAGTGAATTGAAGTATATAGTTCATCTTAATAAGTTCCACGGTCCCTTTGATCTCCTTTTTTATTTAATCGAGTCAAATGAAGTGGATATTTACGATATACCAATATATGAAATAACTGAACAGTATATTGGCTACGTAGATACCCTTCAAGATCTGGACATGGATGTAACCAGCGAATTCATACTCATGGCTTCCACACTTCTTGAAATAAAGTCCAAGATGCTTCTTCCCAGAAAAGAAGGGGTTGAAGACCCAAGAGAAGACCTTGTCAGCCAGCTACTAGAGTATAAGGTATACAAAAGTGTTTCGGAACTCCTAAAGACAAAGGAAGACAAGGAGAAGGAATTTGTTGGAAAACCGGCTGAAGAAATCCAGTATGATTCCAATTTTAATGAACAGCTTTTGTTTGAGGAAATAAGCGTGTACGATCTAATGTATACATTCCAGAACCTTTTGAAAAACTGCAAGGACAATGAGCCTGAAGAAATTATTTTTGAAATTCAAAAAGATGAGTTTACCATAAACGACTGTATGGATATAATAAATGAAAAACTTGATATATTAAAAAAAATAAGCATCAGGGATATTTTTTCTTCCAACAAGTCAAGAAAATTCATTGTAACTGTATTCCTGAGCATTCTTGAAATGTCAAAGCTAAAAAATTTTAGGCTTGTTCAGGACTATACCTTTGGAGAAATATACCTAATTAAAGATAGTGTAAGTTAGGCGAAAATTAACTACCCAAAATGGACATAAGGTGGCTATTATGGATAAAAACAGGATGAAAAGTATAATTGAAAGCATATTGTTTGCCTGGGGCGAGCCCATAAAAATAGGTGAAATAAGCAAGATACTAAATATAAAACCTTCAATGACAAAAAATATCCTTTCTGAAATGGCTGAAGAATATGAAGCGGAAAACAGGGGAATAGTCTTGAAAAAGGCCAATGAAATGTATCAGCTCAAGACAAAGGATGAAAACTTCACCTATATTAACCAGCTATTCAAACCTAATACGAGGAACAGTCTTTCTCATTCGGCTTTGGAAGCTTTGTCCATTATAGCCTACAAACAGCCAGTGACAAAAATAGAAATAGACCAGATAAGAGGAGTGAAATCCGACTATATACTTAGGAGTTTGGCGGATAAGAAGCTCATTGCCATAAAGGGCAAGTTGGACAAACCGGGAAAGCCTAGCATTTATGGAACTACAGACCACTTTCTCTCGCACTTCGGTCTTGAATCCATAGAAAACCTTCCCGAACTAAGCTTTGAAGAAAATATTGAAAATGTAGAAAATATAATGAATGAGAGTGATTAAATGAATAAAATGCGATTAAATAAATTCATCAGCAATTCAGGATATACATCCAGAAGAAAGGCTGATGAATTAATATTTGAAGGAAAAGTAAAGATCAATGGAGAAATAGTAAAGGAACCTGGTACTCAGGTTGATATTTCTGAAGATGTTGTAGAAGTGGAAGGAAAGACTATAGGTCTTGAAGAAAAAATGCAATACATCCTTTTAAACAAGCCTGTAAAGTATATAACCACTGTAAAAGACCAGTTTAGCAGACCTTCCGTAGTGGATCTTGTTGATATTGAAGAAAGGATTTATCCAGTTGGAAGACTTGATTATGCTTCAAGTGGCCTAATCATACTTACAAACGATGGGGACCTCACTTACAGGCTCACCCATCCAAAACATAATATTTATAAAACCTATGTGGTCAAAATTAATGGTCTCATTGATGATGAAACAATAGAAAAGCTTGAAAAGGGAATGTATATAGACAATTACAGGACTAGACCCTGCAAGGTAGCCTTTGTGAGCGATGACGGAAGGAAATCAGTATTGAAAGTTTCCATTCTTGAAGGACGAAACAGACAGATTAGAAAAATGTTTGAAAAGTTTGATTTCAGAGTTGTATCCTTAAAGAGGATATCCGTAGGTGAAATAAGCCTTGGAGAACTTCCGTTGGGACAGTGGAGACATTTGAGCGATGATGAAATCAAATATTTGAAGGAACTGAAGTGAAAATCAACTTTTTTAATATAGTGGGATACTACCAGTTCATGATAGAAAACCTAATTAAAGACGACATGGTTGCAGTTGACTGTACTGCCGGCAATGGAAACGACACCTTATTTTTATGCAATATCATGAAGGGAAAGGGGAAAGTGTTTGCATTTGACGTTCAAGAAGAGGCTGTAAAGGCTACTACTGAACTACTAGAAGGGAATTGCCCCTATGACAACTATGTCATTATTAAGGATTGCCACAGTAAAATAGGTGATTTTATCGATGGTCCTATCGACGTTGCAGTTTTTAATCTAGGCTACCTTCCAAACAGTAAAAGCGAAGTTTCAACCACTTTTGACACAACCTTAAAATCTGTTGAAGCAGCTCTTGAAATCCTTAGAAAAAAAGGCTATATCTTCATTGCAGCTTATTTAGGACATGATGATTCAACTGAAAGAAACAGTCTCTTTGAATACCTGAGTTGTCTTGATAGCAAAAAATACAAGGTGGCAAACCATCGACTGATCAATACTAATAATTATCCACCGGAGCTATTTATAATCCAAAAAATGCATGACACATTTTAAATGTGTCATGCATTTTTTTGTTAAAAAGTGCTAGCTGGATATGGAAAAATGTAGTTTAGCCATGTATTTTGCAACGAATGACACCTTTCCTGCAATTTGAAATTCTCATGAAATTTTTCTTGCAAAATAAATTTCACAGTGCTATTATTTAGTTGAATTTA
>NZ_CEZJXU010000326.1:0-3007 GCF_983023055.1 Dethiosulfatibacter sp.
GAAGCATGCCCAATGGGAGCACTTGATAAGGGTTACGTTCTAAACCGTGAGAAATGCATAAGATACTATATGCTTGAAGGAAGGGAAGTTCCAGAATGGATAGGAAGTAAAATGGGAAAAAGACTTCTTGGATGCGATATATGTCAAAATGCTTGTCCAAAAAATATAAGAACGACAAAAAGGGAAAAGATGCCTGAATATGACAGGGAGATATTTCTAATCGACAACTATATAAAAAATAAGGACAAGGGTCTTAAACAATATATAAATCCTCTGTCCAAATTAATAGGAAGAAACTACGCCCGTACAAAAAGGGTATTGTACCAGTGTGAAATAATAAGTAAAAACGAATAATTTTTTAATGATAATTACAATTTCAGGAGGCATAAATGTACACAATAGCAGGCAGATTGATATTGATAGCTATACTTACACTTATAAATGCATTCTTTGCTGCTGCGGAGATGGCAATGGTATCTGTAAACAAAAATATGATGGAATTAAGATGGGAAAAAGAGAAGGACAAAAGAGCGAAGCTTCTAGTAGATACCCTTGAAAAACCCAGTGGATTTCTTGCTACAATCCAGGTTGGAATAACTCTTGCGGGATTCTTTTCAAGTGCCTTTGCGGCTACGGGCATATCAGTTAAGGTGGCACCTGTACTGGAAAAACTGAATATTCCATACAGCATGCAGGTTTCAATAATACTAGTTACCATTGTTCTGTCTTACTTCATTCTCGTATTTGGAGAATTGGTACCAAAGAGGCTAGCCCTTCACAAAACCGAGGAAATTGCCCTTTATTCAGTAAGATATATAACAATGCTTTCCAAAATAGCAAGACCTTTCGTTTACATACTTACTAAATCAACAAATGCCGTATCAAGGATTTTTGGAGCCGGTGAGGGAGAGCGGGAGGAAAGTGTTTCAGAGGATGAAATAAGGCTACTAATAAAAAAAGGCAATATGCAGGGTAATATAAAATATAGAGAAAGGGAAATGATAGACAAGGTTTTTGAATTTAATGACACAATAGCAAGTGAGGCCATGACACAAAAGTCAGATGCCTTTGTACTTGATGTAGAGACTGAGATAAAAGATCTCATGGATATAATTCCGGTGGAAACCTATTCCAGGATTCCAGTATTCGAAACCCACAGAGACAATATCATAGGAATACTTCTCCTTAAGGATGTCCTTGTAAACATAATGGATACGGGAACTGAAGATCCAAGAATAAGGGATATTTTACACAAACCATATTTCGTTGTGGAAACAATATCCACAGACAAATTGTTCATCAACATGCAAAGAAGCAAGACTCATATGGCTTTAATAACAAATGAAGAAGGAACTCTAACGGGTATAATAACCATTGAAGACCTTATTGAGGAAATAATGGGTGAAATTGAAGACGAATTTGATACTCTTAAATAGTCCATTCCTGAATATTGGGGATCAAAGCCAGTGAAATGAAATTCAACAAAAGAATCCCCTGGATATGAGGTGGAAAAGTTGTTTATCATATTTCCGCTGCCTATGGTGGTATTAATTCCAATCATAGGAGGATTGGCAAAAGCATGGTCATAAACGAATTCATTAAAATAACCAAGACCATCATTTGAAATGGAATCTCCAGAACCGTCATAACTTCCCCAAATGTAAACAGTGGTATTTGTAAGCATGGTCGATATCGAATTTCCTGCATACAATACAATATCAGTAGAAGTGTTAATATTTGAATAGGGAGAAAATCTTAGGCCGTTTGCAGGACTTATATGAGAATCAAGAGAAGCAAAATCTTCAGCTGCAATCAAATCCATAACTACAAGAGCTTCGTTTATAAGTGAATTGCCTGGAGTTGGTCCAATCTGCATTTCATCTTCTTCCAAATCTTCCATTAATATACTAATCTTTTCTTCAAATTCATCAATATCATTTTCTTTTTCAATAACCTTGTTTTCAAGTGAATCTATGGCAGTATTTGATTCTTCCAACTTTGCTTCCAAAGAAGCAATCATTTCATTTGCAGCACTTAGATTGTATTCGACATCGGCAAGGGCTGAATCATCAACCTTAGTATTGCAAGCTGTTGCCAGCAAACTTAATGCAATTATAATCATAAGAATGATGCCTCGAATATCTTTCATTTAAATTCACTTCCTTTAATGTTTGTTAGATTAATTATACCATAAATAAAAGCTAAATGATAATGAAAGTCAATTGACAACAAGCGATTCAAAAACAACCTACGCATTCAATTGGTTCAATGAGTAAAGAACCGGCTGTATGCATTTAAATATGGCAAAAACCTACTTGTCGTGATAATATTAAGGTATGATTTTTTTGGAGCTTAGGAAAGCTAAAATGCATATTCCCTTGAAGCGTTGGTAATATGCGGGTAAGGATACTTTCCTTCGCGACTTGAATACCCGCTTACGCGGAAAACGCAGCGATGCTGCTTTTTTGGAGGTATATAATGAGTATAGAAAGCGTAAAAAAACAATTTGTTGAGGAAAATCTTCCTCTAGAGATTATAGAAATGGATACATCTACTGCTACAGTTGAGCTTGCAGCAAAGGCACTAGGGGTTGAGCCTGCAAGGATTGCAAAGACTATGGCAATAAGGCTTAAGGAAAAGGACATACTTCTACTTGCAAAGGGAGACCTTAAACTTGACAACAGAAAATTCAAGGATCAGTTCAAACAGAAGGCAAAATTTGTTGGATTTGATGACGTGGAGGATTCCACTGGACATCCTGTTGGAGGAGTATGCCCCTTTGGACTTGAAAAAGATCTTGAGATTTATCTTGATGAATCATTGAAGGTATTTGACTTTGTTTACCCTGCAGGTGGAGGAGCAAATACTGCAGTGAAGATAGATGTTGATTATCTGGCAGAGGTGACCGCGGGAACATGGGTCGATGTGTGTAAGTAAATGGGAAAGAAATCGCTTGCTATAATGGCAAGTCACAGAAGAAACAAGTTCACTGAAAAATATCTGGACA
>NZ_CEZJXU010000327.1:0-3003 GCF_983023055.1 Dethiosulfatibacter sp.
ACACCTATAATTGGTATATCTGGAAAATCATTGATTCTTAAACTTCTAAGAAATGAACCGTCACCACCTACTGAGATATTAAGTACTGCGTCTTTATTGTATTCATCGGATACTTTGTATCCGTTGTTTTCAAGTTCGGCTTTTAATTTATTTGCAATTTCTGTAGAGAACTTGTTGTCGTTTTTAATTATATTAATTATTTCTCTGTTTTTCATAGCTTCTCCAATTTGAACTGTTATAGTCTATATTTATATAATAATGGTTTAAGAATAATTAATCAATAAAAATGATTTTTACAAAGAATGAAGGTGGAAAAGATACTCTTACATGAAAAGGTAAGCGAATACCTATTTGTCTAAATATTATTTTAGGGAAACATTTAATTTAAGCATTGAAATAATCATCTTACATATGATATTGTAATTGTAGAATTTAACGAATGTTTCCGATTAATATAAATTTCGAATAGAGGTTTTATGGATAAAGATGCAATGATAATAAATGTTATGGAAGAAGGATATAAACTTAAGGACTACCTTGAAGAAAAGCACGGTTTTTCATCAAAGCTTCTTGTTAAACTTGAGGCAAGAGGGAAGATTGTTTTGAACGGGAGGGTAGTAAAGCTTAAGAAAAGAGTTTTTTTAGAAGATGAAATTGCTGTTGAATTCCTGGATGAATCCGATGAATATGAAAAAGTGGATCTTCCGCTGGATATAATATTCGAAGATGATGATCTTCTTGTTCTAAATAAAAAGCCTTTCAGGGTGGTACACCCTACAAAAAGGCTTCAGGATGATACTACAGCAAATGCAGTTTCATATTATTTTGAGAAAAACGGTATAAAAAGAAAGGTCAGGTTTGTAAATAGGCTGGACATGAATACTACAGGAGTACTGGTTATAGCAAAGAATCCCTATGCACACAACATCATTTCTCAGGATATGAGAAATGACAAGGTGTATAAGGAATATAGGGCTATAATCAATGGAATTATGGAAGAAAAAAGTGGGAAGATAATTGAAAAGATTGCAAGAATAGATGATAATATAAGAAGGGAAGTTCATGAATCGGGAAAAGACTGTATTACGGTGTACAAGGTGATAAGGGAAGAGAATAAATTATCACTTCTAGATATAAAGCTTGAGACGGGAAGAACCCATCAGATAAGGGTGCATTTCGAGTATTTGGGTTTTCCAGTACTAGGAGATGACCTCTACGGAAAAAAAACAGAAATGATTTCACGACAGGCTCTTCACTGCAGCAGGATGTCTTTCAAACATCCGCGAACAGGTAAAATGGTTGAGTTCAATGCAAAATTGCCTGAAGACATGAAGAAGATATTCAATTTAGAATAATATTTATATAATAATTTGGAGGGTTTAATGAAAAAGCTATTAATGTTATCCACAGGAGGTACTATTGCAAGTACCTTGACAGAAGACGGACTGGCTCCGGGAATAAAGCCCGAGGATATGCTTAAATTTTTGAATGATGTTGAAAACATGTGTGAAATTGAAACACACGAGCTTCTAAATATTGACAGCACAAATATACAACCTGAGCATTGGATAGAAATCACAAAATTTATAAAAAGTGTATATGATGATTTTGATGCTTTCATAATAACCCATGGCACTGACACTATGGCTTATACCGCAGCAGCATTGTCCTATATGATACAAAATCCCGATAAGCCAATTATTATAACAGGATCTCAGAAGCCCATAAATGTGGATACGACTGATGCCAGGAAAAACCTTAAGGATGCAATAGCATATGCCCTCTGCGATAACGTATCGGGCATATACGTGGTTTTTAACGGGAAGGCAATAGTCGGTACTAGAGCAAGGAAAACAAAGACAAAGAGCTTTGATGCCTTCGAGAGTATAAACTATCCAATTGCTGCATTTATCGATGGCAAGAGGATAGCGAAATATGTAAGACATGATAAAAATGGGCCAGTGGAGTTTTATGAAAATATTTATCCGAATATTTTTCTTCTCAAGCTTGCACCAGGAATGCAGCCGGATGTTCTCGACTATATTGGAGAAAAGTATGAGGGTATAGTTATAGAAAGCTACGGAGTAGGAGGTCTTCCCTTTGAAGTCAGAAGAAACTTCCAGGAAAAAATGGAATCCTTAACATCAAAGGGCAGAATAGTTGTAATTGCATCCCAGGTAATGAGTGAGGGAAGCGACATGTCTATATATGAAGTTGGTTTTAAGACCCTGAAGAACTACAATGTATTGGAATCTCTGGATATGACAATTGAAAGTGCAGTTGTAAAACTTATGTGGATCATGGGTCAGACTAAGGAATTTAATGAAGTAAAAGAGCTTTTTTATAAAAATATAAATGAAGATATCATGTATTAAGATAGAATGAATATTTGAATAAAAACAAAAATCAAGAGAGGTATTTAAAATGGATCAAAGAAATAGAAAACTGGCATCAAATCTAGTGAATTATTCATGCAAGCTACAAAAGGGAGAAAATGTGTTTCTTAGAATCAGGGGAAACGACTGCAAACCTCTTGCAAAGGAAGTTATTAAGGAAGTATACAAGGCTGGGGCTGTTCCTTTCCTGAAACTTGAGGACCAGAGTCTTGACAGGGAAATAATGATGGGATGTACAAAAAAACAGCTGAAGGCTATTAATGATAATGAACTTAATCTTATGAAGCAGATGGATGCATATATAGGAATAACTGCAACAGATAATTTTGCTGAAAATTCGGATGTTCCAGAGGACAATATGAACAGCTTTTCGAGTGCTTCCAGAGGAGTGTTGGACGAGCGTGTAGACAATACCAAGTGGGTAATTTTAAGGTATCCCAACAATTCAATGGCACAAAAAGCAAATATGAGTCTGGAAAGTTTCGAGGATTTCTATTATAATGTTTGTAACCTGGATTACAGCAAGATGAATGAAGCGATGAAACCTTTGAAAGAATTGATGAACAAGACGGACAAGGTAAGGGTAACTGGAAAGGGAACGGATATT
>NZ_CEZJXU010000328.1:0-3003 GCF_983023055.1 Dethiosulfatibacter sp.
TTCCAGTAACAGCAGCCCAGATAAGAACTACCGAAGCATCAGCATTTCCAAAACACTCTCTCACTGCAGTCCAAGGTATTTCACCTTCTCCAAGAACCCAACCATTGTACCATAATCCTAAAAATGCTGTGATTACAAGAGTTGCTATAGGAATAACAGCATTGGAAACCTTAAGTTCTATTTTCCTGTTGTCATCAAAATCACCAAAATCAAGATTCGACATAGGCTTAGCACCGTGAGCCAGTACTTTCCCAGTAGTTCTTGCTCTTTTTTCTGCTTCATACATAGGGCCGTACTCTCTGCCCTGTAAGATTAACGTGTAAATTAGAACAAGAGTAAAGATATTGTAGAATGCATAAGGTATTGTCTTGAGAAAAACCATAAAAAAGTTTCCTTCTATACCCATGTTAGTGAAAACATCTGCAATAAGACCTATTTCATAACCAACCCATGTAGAAATAGCTGCCATTCCTGCAACTGGTGCTGCAGTAGAGTCAACGATATATGAAAGTTTCTCCCTCGACACCTTCATTTTATCTGTCAAAGGTCTCATTGTAGGACCTACAATAAGTGTATTGGCATAATCGTCAAAGAATACTACCATACCCATGATTGTAGTGGCTATTTGAGCACTCTTAGCTGTTTTAGCCCTTTTTGACAACGATTCAGCAATTGCTTGAGTACCTTTCATTTTTCCAATAATTCCTACCATACCTCCTATGGTCAGGGAGAATATGATAATACCTGCATTCCAACTGTCCGCAAGACTACCTAGAATGTATGTGTCAAGGGTTCTCAAAAATGATATAAACGGGTTATATCCATTAAGCATCAAAACTCCTGAGAAAATCCCAAGAAACAACGATAATATAACCTGTTTGGTCATGAATGCAAGAGCTATTGCCAGCAAAGGTGGTAACAGTGACAATATTCCATAGGGACTGCCTCCATCTTCGGCAAAGGCCGGAGTAATAAACAATAATAGCATAATAATAACTAATCCAAATATTTTTCTGTTTGATTTCATAACAAACCTCCTTGGGGTTGTTCAATTCAACACTAGAGACACCCTATGTATCCCTTTGTAAAAAATATATGTTCACATATTAAAATTATATCATATTTTTGTTATATTTGAAATATCATTTACTAATAATTCAATGAATCAAATCGTAATATTAAAAATATTATTAACTTGATGAAGTAGACTGCATTAAAAAAGAGAAATGCATTTAAACATTTCTCCCTGTTATTAATTAAATCAATTGTGCTAAATTATAAATATATCTTTTGGAAATCCATCTCTATCTAATCATTAATGATGTCAAATATTTCATCATAGCTGCTTACTTCATAATCTGCTTTTATCTTTTCTTCAACATGTTCATAATCATTCCAAGTAACTAGTACGGACTTAACACCTGTATTCCTGGCGCATTCAATATCAAAGGTTGTGTCTCCTATATAAATGGATTCTTCCTTTTTAGCATTTAGCTCTCCAAGACATTTTTGCAAGGGTTCCGGATGAGGCTTGTGGTTTTCGCACATATCGGCTGTGACTACTGAAGAAAAACAATCTCTTATTCCATGCATGTTCAGTATTTTCATAGCCGTATACTCAAGTCTTGAAGTTACAATTCCAAGAGTATATCCTCTCTCGTGAAGAGTTTTTATTAATTCATCTGCCCCTTGAAAAAGTTTCATGTATTTCTCAAAATTGGCATGGTGATATTTTCTGTACTCTCCAAGGACTGTTTCACAAGGCTCTTCGAAATTCGAGGTTATTACATCCTTCATTGTTGCCCCGAAGGTCTTTTTAAGAACAGCCTCGTCTTCCTCTCTACCTTTGAAAATCCTGTGTATATGCTGAAAGGATCTAATGATAAGTTCTTCTGAATCAGCCAGCGTTCCGTCAAGATCAAATATAATATTTTTAATCATATAATTACCTGCTTATTTTTTTCTGTGATTCTTTTTCCTGTCGTTTTCTGAAAGGTGTTTTTTCCTCAATCTCAAGTGGTTTGGAGTAACTTCCAGAAGCTCATCATGATCTATGAATTCCAGTGATTCTTCAAGATTCATTATTTTGTATGAAATAGCCTTACCCGAATCATCTGTTCCGCTTGCTCTCATATTTGTAAGTTTTTTGTTCTTACAAGGATTTACAGTCATATCTTCATTTCTACTGTTTATTCCTATTACCATTCCTTCATATACTTCCTGTGCAGGCTCAACGAATAGTTGTGCTCTGTCTGAAAGATTTGAAAGGGAATATGACATGGCAAATCCGGTTTCAACTGAAATAAGAACACCGTTTTTTCTTCCAGGAATTTCACCCTTGTACTTATCATATCTATCAAATCCTCTTATAATGGTTCCTTCACCTCTTGTATCATTGATAAATTCGTTTCTATAACCGATGAGTCCCCTTGTTGGTACATCGTAGTTTAGCGTTGTATATCCGTTTTCCTGAATCATGTAAGTAAGTTCACCCTTCCTAAGATTCAGTTTTTGAATAACAGTGCCACTGAATTGATCAGGCATTTCCAGAAAAACCTTCTCTATTGGTTCCATTGTTTTTCCATCTTCTTTATGGAATATAACTTCAGGCTTGGATACTGAAAGCTCATATCCTTCCCTTCTCATATTTTCTATAAGAATAGAAAGATGAAGTTCTCCTCTACCTGAAACTTTAAATCCTTCTGTATTGTCTTCTATTGCTTCAACCCTAAGTCCTACATTAACTTCAAGTTCTTTCTCGAGTCTTGCCTTAATATGTCTTGTAGTTACAAATTTTCCATCTCTACTTGAAAAAGGAGATGAATTTACTAAAAAGTTCATTGAAAGAGTAGGCTCTTCAATATTTATCATTGGAAGAGGTTCAACCTTGTCAGGAAGACCTATTGTTTCACCAATGGATATATCGCTTAACCCTGAAACAACTACAATATCACCTGAATATGCATCTTTTACGGATATTCTGTTCATACCCATATATGTGAA
>NZ_CEZJXU010000329.1:0-3002 GCF_983023055.1 Dethiosulfatibacter sp.
TTATCTTGACTCCGTCTACTATTACAGTTTTTGTCGAGGAAGAAACAAAAGTATAGTCTTTTCTGGTTATTTCTGAAGGTGCTAAGTCTATGATGCTGTCTTTAAATATCTTGATATGCTCGGGAGTGGTACCGCAGCATCCACCAAGTAAATTTACACCCATATTTTTGATTTTATTCATTGTAAGGGAATAATCTTCAGGACTCAAGTCGAATACTGTTTTTTCATCAACAATTTTTGGAAGTCCAGCATTTGGTTGTATTATTATATTGCTTGAAGAATATTTGACCATTTCTTCAATGAAAGGAAGCATTTCCTCAGGACCAAATGAACAGTTTAATCCTATGACGTCTGTTCCTAGGGATTCAAGTATGGATACTATGGTTACTATGTCCGTACCTGTAAGGGTTCTTCCGTTTTCCTGAAGGGTCATGCTGCAGATGACGGGAAGGTCTGTGTTTTCCTTGGCTGCCAGCACGGCTGCCTTTGCTTCGTATATGTCTGTCATTGTTTCTATTAAAATCAAGTCACAGCCTGCTTCGCTGCCTGCTGCTATAAGTTCCTTAAAGGTTTCATAAGCAAAATCAAAATCATATTCAGTATCGTTGTTTATTAAAACGCCTATGGGACCTATGTCAAGTGCGCAATAGGCATCTGTTGACATTTTCACAAGGTTGATGCCTTTTTTTACGACTTCTTCAACACTGTGTCCTGATTTTTTAAGTTTATATCCATTGGCACCAAATGTATTTGATGTAATTATATCGGCTCCTGCAGCTGTGTAGTCTCTGTAAATATCTTTTATTAAATCGGGATGGGTAATATTAAGTAGCTCTGGATTAATTCCAGCATCTTCGATTCTTTTTTGTATTTCAGTACCCATGGCTCCATCGAGAATCATTATTTTTTTATTTAAATCATTTAAAAAATTAGACATATATACCTACCAGTTCATATTTTTGAATATTTTTTTTGCAACTTCAGGTTTGTTCATTACGTAAAGATGGAATCCGTCAACTCCAAAATCATTCAGTTCTTCCATCTGTTTGCAGGCATATTCTATTCCTGCGTCCATCATGGATTTATTGTCGTTTTCGTATTTTTCCAACAGTATATTAAGCTTGTCTGGAATGGAAGCACCGCTTAAAGCTGTTATTCTTTTTATCTGTTTTGCATTTGTAACAGGCAATATACCCATAGTAATTGGTACATTTAGATTTTTTTTCGCGATTTTATTCTTGAAAGTATAGTACTTTTCGTTGTTGAAAAATAATTGGGTTATGAGAAAATCTGCACCCATTTCAACTTTTCGACAAAGATTATTTATATCCTTGTCAAGACAATCACATTCCATATGACCTTCAGGATAGCATGCTGCTGCAGAAGAAATATCATATTCACTTGACTTTACATATTGAATAAGATCAGAGGCATACTGGAAGTGAAGGGGATCGGGGAATTCGAAGTTTGGATCTGATGGAAGATCTCCTCTTAGCGCTAAAATGTTTTTTAGTTTTTTTTCTTCTATTGACCTTAGAATATGGTCTATCTTATCCTTTGTTGAAGTTATGCATGTAAGATGGGGCATAGCTTCAATTGTATACTTTTCCTTGATATATTGGGCAATGTCGATTGTATAGTTGTTGTTTGTATTTCCAGAAGCTCCATAGGTAACTGAAATAAAATCAGGTCTGAAAACTGCGAGTTCGTCTATTACATCAAGGAGTTGTTTCAAATTTATGGCTTTATTCGGAGGAAAAATTTCAAATGATATTACTTTGTCTTTTTTATTGAATTTATCTATTATGTTCATTTTTACCACCTCTACAATATTTATATTCTATTATAATAAATAATCACATTAATTTAAAGAAAATTAATAAAGTTATAACATATTTTTGGACTTATGTCAAAAACTGCAGCACTAATATTTGTAGAGCTTACGGATTGTTGTAAAAAAATATAGGACCTCAGGTTATATCCGAGTATCCTATATTTGTTCTTTGGTTATAGTTTGGGGAAGTTGAAATATGTTTTAATGCTTACTTAGTACCAAACAGTCTGTCGCCGGCATCTCCAAGTCCTGGAACTATGTAAGACTTTTCATTAAGACCATCGTCTATTGAAATAGTGTATATTTCAATGTCTGGGTGGTATTTAAGTACTTCATCAATTCCGGTTTCTGTTGCTACAAGAATCATTGCCTTTATGTTCACAGCGCCTCTGTTCTTAAGCATTGTAATTGCATCCCTAAGAGATCCTCCAGTTGCCAGCATTGGATCAGTTACGATTACAAGTCTTTTGGAAATGTCAGAAGGCAGCTTGCAATAGTATTCGATTGGTTCGATTGTTTCTTCGTTTCTGTATAATCCAATATGTCCAACTTTGGCATTAGGTATAAGGCTTAACATTCCTTCTACCATACCCAATCCTGCTCTCATGATAGGTACAATGGCTATATCAAGACCACTTAGGCGTTTACCTGTAGTCTTACATATTGGAGTTTTAATTTCAACATCTTCAATGGGAAGGTTTCTCGTAACTTCAAAAGCCATAAGCATGGAGACTTCGTTGACTAGTTCTCTGAAATCTTTTGATGATGTATTCTCGTTTCTTAACATTGTTAATTTATGCTGTATCAAGGGATGTTTAATCAGTGTTACATTCTCTTTCATCGTGCACCTCTCAAATTTACTAATATATATTATATACATTGGTCGAATAATGTCAATTGAATGTTTACATTTTATTTTATTAATTATATAATTCTCTTGGTGATGATAATGATAAGCAACGGAATAGACATAGTTGAAGTTAAAAGAATAGAGAAACTAATAAAAAACGAGAAGTTTCTAAAGAGGATTTATTCCACTTCTGAAATTGAATATCTCAAATCAAGAAAATTCAAGGCAACAACAGCTGCAGGCATTTTTTCCGCCAAGGAAGCTGTAAGCAAATGCATAGGAACGGGAATAGCAGGATTCAATTGGGATGAGATTGTA
>NZ_CEZJXU010000330.1:0-2998 GCF_983023055.1 Dethiosulfatibacter sp.
GAATCATACTTAAAAAGCCTTAAAGAGGATGACAGGCATATTGCCAGAAGAGTCCTCGATATTAGAGAGGGCGCACAAAACAACTTCATGATCAACGATTCAGACTTTTTTTACCCCAATGAAATCAGCATTGGGGAATCGGTTTTGAATCATTTCAGCGATACCAGTTATTTAATAACTGGTATTTCTAAAAATGCGGAAAGAAAAGCCATTCTTGCAGCTCCATATGATATTGATGAAGATGAGCTGTTGAAAGAGTTCTTCACAGTATTAAGAGGGCATATAGGAATCACATCAATAACTCACAGGGATATCCTTGGCTCGCTAATCTCGACAGGACTTAATAGAAATAAGATAGGTGATATATATATTGATGACGAATATGTGTATATAATAGTAAAAAAAGAAATAGAAAAACATGTTGTTCTTAATTTTAACAGAATAAAGAATATAAGTACGAATTTTGAATCTGTGGAATTAAAAATAGTAGAAAATCTTTCTCTTAAGTTTGAAAAAGCAAGGATAATTACTTCTTCAATGAGAGTGGACAATGTTGTTTCAAACATAGGGTCCATGTCAAGGAGCAAAGCTCAGGATTTCATAAAATCAGGCAATGTAAAGCTAAACTGGAGCAATGATATCAGCAGAAACAGACTACTTGAAGAAGGAGATGTATTGTCATTGAGAGGAAAAGGTAAGTATAAAATATCCGGAATAGTAGGACATAGTAAAAAGGGAAATATTGTTTTGGAGATAGATAAGTATATTTAATGGAGGAATTATGGTAATAGGAATTATAGGAGCAATGGACGAGGAAGTATTGCTTCTCAAGAAAAAGATAGAAAATATAAAAGAAACAGATTGTTTGAATTTTAAAATTTACAGTGGTGAATATGCAGGAAAGAAAGTTGTATTCATGAGGTCGGGTATAGGAAAGGTGAATTCTGCTGTTTCTACCCAGATACTGATTAACAATTTCAAGGCATCATCAATAATTAACACTGGAATAGCAGGTTCCCTGTCTGAATCCATATCCATTGGAGATATTGTAATATCTAATGAAACTCAACAATATGATATAGATGTTACTGTATTCGGGTACAAGGAAGGGGAAATCCCAAGAATGGATACTTCAATATTCAAGGCTGATGAAAACATGATTAAGATTTGCAGCGACCTTATTGAAGGAGAAGCAAAGGTTCATGTAGGAAAAATAGTGTCCGGAGACAGATTTGTAAGCAAAAATGAATTGAAGGTAAAACTAAGGACTGAATTCAATGCTCTTTGCGTTGACATGGAGAGTGCATCCATTGGACATGTATGCCACCTTTACAAAACCCCATATGTTGCAATAAGGTGCATATCTGACAATGCAGATGAAGCAGCTGAAGATAAGTATAATGACTTCGACAAGTATGCAGCAGAGATTAGTGCCAAAATAACATTAAAAGCCATAGAATTATTATAGGAGAACATCATGCATATTATTATTGTATTGCTGCTTGCGGTCATTGATCAAATAAGCAAATATTTTGTTTTGGAATTGCTGAAGTTTTCAAATTCAGTGATTTTAATAGATAATTTTCTGAAGCTTAATTATGTGGAAAACAGAGGAGCTGCATTTGGAATATTGCAGAATCAACAGTTGTTTTTCATTATAATCACGTCTGTTGTAATTGGTGCAGTTGTCATTTATAGGATAAAGGTCAATGGATTCAATAGGGTTGCGAATTTTTCCCTTGACCTTATAATAGCGGGAGCATTGGGAAATCTTGTTGACAGGTTAAGGCTCAACTATGTTGTGGATTTTATAGATGTGAATTTCTGGGGTTTTTATGATTTCCCTGTATTCAATTTTGCAGACATTTGTGTAGTTGTAGGAACATTGCTGCTAGCCTTATTGATTATTCTTGACAGATACGAGATTGATAAGATATGAAGATGGAAATTGAATTTAAAGGTGAAAGTGTCAGGATTGACATGTTTTTAAAGGAAACATGCCAGGATATGTCAAGATCCTATCTTCAGAAGCTTATAAAAAACAACAACGTTTATGTAAACGGGAAGTGTAGAAAAAAGAATTACATATTGAGCGAAGGGGACCAAATAGAATTTGAAGTGCCAGAACCAGTAGAGTTGAAGGTTGAAGCGGAAGACATACCCCTTGAAATAGTATATGAAGATGACTGTCTAGCCGTTGTAAACAAACCCAGGGGAATGGTTGTTCATCCTGCACCGGGAAATTATAACGGTACTATGGTTAATGCTTTGCTGTACAAGCTGGATAATCTATCTTCCATAAACGGTATCATAAGACCTGGAATAGTCCACAGGATAGACAAGGATACTACAGGACTCCTTGTTGTTGCAAAGGATGACAAGTCCCATAAGGTCCTGAGTGAAGAGCTAAAAGATAGAAAAACAGGAAGATTTTATGTTGCCCTTGTTCATGGGAATGTTAAAGATGACGAGGGAATAATAGAACTGCCCATTGGAAGAGATTCCAGGAATAGGAAAAAAATGGCAGTAACAGATAAGAATTCAAAATATGCTCTTACTAGGTTTAAGGTCTTGAGACGCTACGGAAAATATACATATATTGAGTTGATTCTTGAAACCGGACGTACCCATCAGATAAGGGTTCACATGACATATAAGGGACATCCCATAGTTGGTGACGAGGTTTACGGCAGAAAAGATAATGAGTTTAAAATGAAAGGTCAGCTTCTTCACGCCAAGAAGATTTCATTTGTTCATCCTGAAAAAGGAGAACTCATGGAGTTTGATGCTGAATTACCTAAAGATTTCAGCAAGGTGTTAAATATATTGGAGGGAAGATTATGAAAACCAAAGCATTTATAATGGACGAGAAATCCGTAACAAGAGCGTTGACTAGGATTTCCCATGAAATTATTGAAAGAAACAAGGGGATTGAGAATTTGGTTGTCATTGGAATAAAATCCAGAGGGATTCCAATGGCAAAGCGAATCATTAGTAT
>NZ_CEZJXU010000331.1:0-2998 GCF_983023055.1 Dethiosulfatibacter sp.
GTTGCCAATGATTTGAGAGAGTCGTACAAAACCGGTATCGGGAAAACTTCTGTGGTGCATAGATCGTCTCCTGCATTCTGTGGCCAATAGATTCAATCACTGACCAGCGTGGAAATTTATAGGGCACAATAGTGAGTATTTTGATAGACTAACGCAAACGAAGGCGATGTAGTCACTTCGGTTTCATCGAATGTTCGCTGCGGGTTTACGTCCGCCTTCGACGCGAATTTTAGACAATTATTCTGCCGGCACTTTCTCTGGACTTTCACCAAACTTTCACCATTCTAGATGGATTTTCCCGAACTTTCCTGAACTTTGACGTATTGATGCCAGTTTGAAAAGATTGGTGAGTCATCGCAAATTACCGAAATATAAAGAAAAATGGCTGGATGGTATAAAATGGGTGTCGGCTTCGATTCCCGCCACCTCCACCAATGAAATGAATTCGAACCGGTGTCCAAACCGGAATCGGATTCTGTAGATAAAGGCCCCTTTTGGGGCCTTTTATCTTCGAGCAGGGCTAACGGTTGCAGGTTGGACATCGCCACCAGGTATGGTTTTCCAGTTTTAGGGTAAACTGGTTTCAGTGATATTTGGCCAAGCAGCTTTCTCAGCAGAAGGGCTGACTGTTCGGTTTGCATTTCAAGGATTTCTTTTATATGTCTAATAGCATCTGCAATCCACTCTAATGGAGGTGCTTTGAAGGCGTTTTCTTTTGTTGCCTCCAAAATTTTCAGTTCCGCTTCTAAAATTTCCATTCTTTGTTCTGAAAACGAAAGTGATTCAGCGACATTTTTACTAGAATTTCCTTCGGATATGAAAGAGACGAAGTTATTAATCCTTTTTTTAAGTTGAGCCTGCTCTGTTTTCTTAGTTTGGATTTCCTTCGGTACAGTACAGATAAGTTTGGCACTAAGTTCTTCAACCCTTGATAATACGTATTTTATAGAAGCAGAATCACCAATAAGCTTGGCTACTTCAGAAAGTATTATTTGCTCAGCGACACTTTTCCTCACGAGGATCTTGTTGCTACACCCTCTGCGGGCAGCTTTAAGGCACCCGTAATACCCACCTGCTTTGCCGCCGACTTTTCCTATCGAACACCCGCACAGGGAGCAGATCATCGCCCCAGATAATAGCTCGTGAGGGAATTTCTTAACGTAACTATTTTGTGTTTTTGAAAAGCCTTTTTTACCTTTCTTGGCTGGCCCAGTTTCTGATATCTCTTCTAGTCTTTTTTGGACTTTATCCCATAATTCCTCGGGGATTATTCGTAGCTCTTCATAAAATCCTTCATATAATGGTCCCTCGGGCCGAAGTCTCTGTTTGATAATACCTGTAATCGGGTCGAGCCTGTTCTGTCTTTTTCCCCAAACCCATTTTCCTATATACTTCTCATTTCTTAAAATTCGGTAGATGGTTGAAGTATTCCAGCCATGCTTCTCGTGTTTGCTGCTCTGAATTTCCTCTTCGTTTAACGTCTTTACAATTTTGTTTGTCGATTTTCCATCGGCGCACATTTGGAAAATCCTCTTTACGATAGTGGCTTCGTGCTCAACAATGCGCATTTTGTAACCTTCGGGCCTCAACCTTCCTTTTTTGTCAGCAATTAAAATACCTACTGGTTCGGACTTATAACCAAAAGCAGCCTCTGCAACAAAATACCCGCGTTGTTTTTGTCCAAGTTGCCCTCGAATAGTTTTTTTTCGCAAATCATCAATGAAGCTTTCATTCATTATGGCTTTAACTTGATAACTAAGCTTCGAATCTTCATTACTCGTATCAAGATTTTCGGCTACTGAGCGTAATGAAACTCCTAAATAAATCAATTCTTGAATTGTTGTCAAAGTCCTGCTAGCGTTTCTATCAAGCCTTGATAAATCGTCCACTATAACAATATCAAATAATCCAGCACGGGCATCTTCCTTCAGTCTGTTCAGTCCTGTTCTGTCACGCAGTGACCCTGAGGTGGCCGCATCTGTATAAATATGCCTCTCATCAATAAGAATATTATTTTTTTGTGCATATTTCTTACAAGCATTGATTTGATCATCAAGACTTACCTCTCGCTGGTTGTCACTACTGTATCGCGCATAAGCTGCTGCTTTCATTGTCTGCCTCCACACAAGTAATCCTTTAAACGTCTAGTGATTATTTTTCTTTTCGTCTGATTTTTTTTTGTTGTTTATTGATAACTCAGCATGGCCTCTAGCTAATATGTGTGCAATATGGTCTAAGAGTGCACGGGTGGCCTGGTCCCTGGGGCCTCTATTGGTTTTATGAAGAGATTCATCTCCCATGGGTTCCAATTCTCCCAACGGACAACCTATTATCCTTTTTACCCTCCAAACCATTCGTTTTAATGATCAGTTCAGGCCCGGGTTGTGCCTAGCTAGGCCGTTTTTCCTTTGTACGATTAGCTTGATGGATGTATCTCGCTCTAAATTATAGGTTCAGTGATTTTTCAAAAATTTCTACCATAATTCAAAGGTACATGAAAGTAAAGAACAGTGCAACTCCATCAAAAAATGCGCATTTAGATATATGATATAGAAAAAGAAAAAAATCATCAGATATTAAGAAACAGCATGAGAAAAAAATTAAATAAACAACAGAAACAAAAAAAAGGTTTTATGGAAAAACTAAAACACAGAAAAAAAATAAAAAAATAGTTTAGTTAAACGAATAGCTACAAAAAATAGTAGAAAAAGATTTGGAACTAACAACTTTGTTAGGAAATTACTTTAGAAATATATTTCTCATGATGTTCCTTGAAAACCAAAGGTAATCCAATGGTTATTCTCTGTACGTCCAGTTCGCTTCAAGGGCCTTCTTGATTTCTAAGGTAAGCAAAGTGTGCATATAGCTATCGAGTGGTTACGGTTGAGTCCGTATAGTGCTGTAGGAAAAGCCTGTCTGATAAATCACTACTTCTTGAAAATTAAAAGCCCGCCTGGCGAACCAAGCCGGCTTTTCTGATTTTTCAGGGTTCATAAGA
>NZ_CEZJXU010000332.1:0-2997 GCF_983023055.1 Dethiosulfatibacter sp.
CAGATTTTCTCCTTTTCCAAATATGATTTTATCATCCATAATATGCCTCCAGAAATATTATTTTTAATGCACTATATTTTAATTAAGTATAAATTCAGCATCCTTTTTCAACCTTGTAAAATCTATGAACCTTGCCTGTCTCGAAAACTCCCTTCCATTCTTAAGAAGTACAACAAGAGGTGCTGAAAAAGCAAGAAATCTTCCCTGAATCTGTGGGATGTCTTCAATCTTGACCAGTACGGCTTCAAGGCCTTCCATGTTCATTTCTCCATCTATTCTGTCAACTACAGAATCGCAGACGCTTCAGTTCCCCGCAGATACTACAAGAAGTACAGATTTGTTTATCTCCAAAAACCTGTTAAATTCATCCATATCAATAATTTTTTTCATATTACTCCCATATTCTTATATCCGATGCAATGTTCCTGAATCTTTCAGCAATGAATTCAGCCGTCTTCTCCATAGGATTGAATCCAAGAAATTCCACAGGCACCATTATTCCCGCTTGTAATATTATATCACAATGGCATAACCAAATTCACCATATCTCTTTGAATAAAACATATATTCTGGACTTCCAACTTTTTTTATTTATACAATATCATGTAAATATATATAATTAATGAATATTTTACCGTATTTTTGGTATAAGTAATATGACTTCATATTTAAGTAGGGGTGATAGCGTGGACTCTTTAAACTCAATGAATATCAATTTAAAATTTGATAGCATTCTGGAAAAAGAATACTGTGATTTTAAATACAATGAAAATCTAAGACAGATAAGAATAGTACTTGGTCTCCTAATAATAATGTTTGGAATTTTTTCATTTTATGATGCAAAGCTTTTCAATGACCCTAACGGTTTGATTATTAGAGTCAAACTGTTTATGGTGCTTCCTGTATTCTTTGTAGCCTTTGTTTTGTCATTTTCTAGATGGTTCAAGGATTATAATCATATTATCCTGACCGTTGCACTGATAATTGCGGGAAGTGGATTTTCAATAATGCTTCTACAGTCAAGAGGAAACCTTGGTTATTACGGAGCAATCTTTCTCATAACATATTCTGCTTACTTTGTTCTGAATCTCAAGTACAAGTATTCAACAGCAATAGGTTGGGCAATACTATTCTTTTACCTCTTCGTATCGGTATCACAAGGATCAAACATAGATCTGGAAACCTTTATAGTATTCATCTTCATAATGGGTTCAAACATAATCGGCATGATGGGTGGATATTTTCTTGAATACTATTCAAGAAAAAACTATCTTCAAAGTATAAAAATCGAAAGCGACAACCACAATCTTGAAGAAAGGGTTGCATTGCAGGTAAAGGAAATAACAGACCAGCAATCGGCAACAATATATGCTCTGGCAAAGCTTGCTGAATCTAGAGACAGGGATACGGGAGTACATATAGAAAGAGTTGGAAAATATTGCAGGCTAATCGCCGAAAAAATAGACTGGACAGTATATTCAAAGATGGACATACAAAAAAATAAGTTTGTGGACACTATTGAAATGGCAAGCGCCCTTCACGATATAGGAAAGGTTGGTATAGAAGACAGAATACTCTTAAAGCCAGGACCGCTAACAAAGGATGAATTTACCAGAATCAAGATGCATACAATAATCGGCAGCGATACACTGATTACTTTGAAAAAGAAATATCCCAATAATATTTTCGTAAACATGGGACTTGAAATAACGAGATACCACCATGAAAAATTTGACGGTTCGGGTTATCCTGATGGCCTGTCAGGCCATGATATTCCTCTGACGGCAAGGATTCTTGCCATAGCAGATGTCTACGACGCCCTTACAACAAAGCGTCCCTACAAGGAAATATTCAGCCATACAGAAGCAATGGAGATAATGATAAAAGATACGGGCTCACATTTCGATCCTGACCTTATGAAAATATTCAAGGAAGTTGAATATGCCTTCAACATTATTTCAAAATCACACAATATCATAGAAAGAAGAAACTCGACAAAGGAAAGAAAACTTCCACGAATGATGAACTAACAATAAACCAACACGGAAAAATATTAACTATATTAGCAATAAACCAAAACGAGTGCCCCGAGGCACTCGTTTTGTATATTCACCCTTTTATTGCACACTTAACCATTTCCTATTTTTCCTGAGCCAATGGGAATACAACTTTTGTCTGCATTTTGCCTTCAGCTACTTCCAATGGATCATCTACATAAAACTCGTATGATACTCCCTTAGGCTTATAGTGGTGTTCTTCCATCCATCTTCTGATGGTATCGTGGTTTGGCTCAATTTCTTCGTATGTTCCTACATGTACACAAGATACTTTCTTTCCTCCAGGAATATCTCTGGCTAAGATGTCTTTTTCGCCCTTAATTCTCTTTCCTACTGTCAATCCAATTTCGATTTCAAGATTCTCAACATCATCGTTGTGGAAAGCAACAAATGGTGCTCCAACGGGAATTTCACCGATTCCATTTAAATATCCCTTAATTCTACTGTAGCATTCGCTTAATACCTTGGGCATCTCTTCAATTGTTGTTGTCTTGTTAATAACTAAAACATGATGAGTTGTTTTTTCATCGATTATCTTGCATTGATAGTTCATAAAATTCCCTCCTGATTTATATGTTTTGTATTTGTATTTTTTCTCTTAATTAATTATAACTCTCTTTTTATATTTTTGCAAACGTTTTCTTTGTTGTAATATCAACGGTTAGTTAAATTATTAACATAATTGGCATGGCAATAATGTTAATAATTTAACGGTATATACCCATTTGTTCGTATTACTTGATTGTTAAATAGTTATCTATTTTTAGTCTGTTAAATACTTAACCTAAACTCGAGAAAAAATTTAGTTTTTTAAACAATATATTTATATTTATTTTTATTTCACCTAATTTAGTCCCAAAACCACCTTTCATAATGCTTTTTCTGCAAAATTCTACAAAAACAAAGAAGCATCAAATGTCAGTCAAAAGACTTATTCGAT
>NZ_CEZJXU010000333.1:0-2986 GCF_983023055.1 Dethiosulfatibacter sp.
CACTATCTGCTTCACATCTAGCGCGACGATGTCGCTGTGACCGGGTTAACGCAGCGTAGCTACTTTCTTGTTAGATCTGTTTTTTAGTAAGGTTTTGGGAAAATCACCGATCGGTAAATGATAAGTAAATTAATATGTTAATAATATCACTAGAATAGCTGTACGTCAATATATTGATGGCAATAATTTGACTCTAAATCAGCTATAATCAATAATATTTGCTTTTTTTCCTGAAGGAAGCAATAATCATAACTCCTATTATTATAAAAGGTACTCCAAATATAAGCGCAGCATCAATATCATCAGCACCACCTCCTAGTATCATATAAATAGCGTTAAAAACTCCTCCCCCCATTATTATAAAGCCTCCAAGCTTTACATTTTTGAAGGAAACCATCAGTCCTATGAACATTACAAAAAAAGAAGCAATCATAATCATAAGCTTTACCGGCAATCCAGTTAAACTGAAGCCTTCGTCACCTACTGATTCAAAAATAAAAAACGACATGAAAAATCCAAAGAGCAGAATAAAGAGAAATCTTCCTCCCACACCCATTAATTTTTTCAAAGCTGCACCTCTTTTCACAATTTCTCAGCTGTAGACAGCTGGTGATTATAACATTATACTACTTTTTTTAGTTTAATTCATTAAAAACCTGTTCCTTAATTTCATATGTCTAATAATTCATTTAATAATTGTTGTAAAATAGCTCCTTCAAGTATAATATAGTTATATTAATACAAAGCAACTGCGTTGCGTTAGCTGCCTTATTCCAAGGCAAATAAGAAAAGAGGGATAATTATGTATAGCAATCCGGTATACCGACCACCAAGTGAAGGAAGAAGTTTGATCATCCAGATAACAGAAGGATGTTCACACAATAAATGTACATTCTGCGGAATGTACAAAGGTAAACAATTCAGAATAAAAAACGACGAAGAAGTTATAGCACATATTGAATATATTAAAAAATATGATCCTAATCCAAGAAAAATTTTCATAGCTGACGGTGACTTCCTCTGTCTATCGACTGAAAAGATACTACATTATCTTGAAATGGTAAAGTCAAACTTTCCAAATGTTGAAAGAATTTCATGCTATTCAGGTCCACTGGATCTTTTAAGAAAAACTCCAGAGGATTTGACAACCATCAGGGAAGCTGGTCTTGCAATGCTTTATATGGGCGTTGAAAGCGGCAATGATGAAATCCTTAGAAGAATCAAGAAAGGTGTAAATGGAGATCAGATGATTGAAGCTGGTAGAAAAGCTGTTGATGCTGGCTTTGTATTCTCCTGCATGATAATTTCTGGTATCGGCAGCAACGAGCTGGTAAAGGAACATGCATTGGACTCTGCAAAGGTAATTTCAGCCATCAATCCTCAATATTTTGCTCTTCTGACTCTAAATATTGATGAAGGTACAGAACTTGCAGCAGATGTAAACAGTGGTAAATTCAAGCTTATGACTCCTGATGAAATAATGGATGAAACTTATCTCATGCTAGATAACATGGACCTTACAGACTGTATTTTCAGAAGCAACCACGTTTCAAACTATGTGAATCTAAGTGGAGTACTCAACAGGGACAAGGAAAAGATGCTTGAGGAAATCAAAGAAGCAATGAAGGAAAAGAATTATACGCCTGAACATTTTAGAAGGCTGTAGCAAAAGGAGACCTTTTAGGTCTCCTTTTAATTTACATATCTTTCGTTGATTTAAGATATTTAGGTTCTAACTATTCTGCTACTGGTGGTGTAAACGTTCTTGCACCAAGCTCTGCATCCATTTGGTAAAGAGCATTTGGACTGTCCATGATTCTTTTCAATTTTCCAATCTTTGTCTTCATTGAATCTTCCTCTTCAACCTGCTCGTCGATGAACCATTTAAGAACTGATTGAGTTGCATATTCCTTTTCTTCCATTGCTATATCCATTAGATGATATATTCTGCTTGTTACAAATTTTTCGTGTTCAAGAGCCTTCTCGAAAATATCAAGAGGAGATTTAAAATCTTTTCCTACAAGATCAAGTGGTGTCAATTCAACATCTCCACCCATCTCGTAAACAAAGCCGTAAAACTTGTTTGCATGGAATCTTTCTTCCTCAGCCTGAATTTTAAAGAAATTTGCAAATCCCGGCAGGTCATTTGAATCAAAGTAAGTCTGCATTGCATTGTAATAATGAGCTGACTCAAGTTCATATTTGATTTGAAGATTTAGTTCATCAAGTAATTTTTTTGATAACATAGTATCCTCCTTTATTATCCTAATGCAACGTCAAGCATCATCATAACCGAAAAGCCAATCATAACACCTATTGTCGCAATATTGGTATTGTTGTTTAGCTGTGATTCTGGTATGAGTTCCTCGGCAACAACATATATCATCGCGCCTGCTGCAAAAGCAAGTGCATAAGGCAATATACTCTGCATGGAAATGACTGTTATTGCACCAATTACTCCCGCAATCGGTTCTACTATTCCAGATGCCTGTCCATAGAAAAACGCCTTTGGCCTACTCACTCCTTCCCTTCTAAGAGGCACCGAAACCGCTGCTCCTTCAGGGAAATTCTGAATACCTATACCAAGTGCTAGCGCCATTGCCCCTGCTAGGGATGCTCCATTCATACTGACAGCTGCTGCTCCAAAAGCAACTCCAACCGCAAGACCTTCTGGTATGTTATGCAAAGTTATTGCAAGTACAAGAAGTATGCTCCTTGTTAGGGATGTCTTTGGGCCCTCTGCATTTTCCATTGGTTCTCCAATATGAAGATGGGGTACAACTGTATCGGCAATCCATAAAAAAACTCCACCGGCAAGAAATCCAATGGCTGCAACTAGCCAAGCTGTCATTCCATTAGCTTCCGCCATTTCAATTGCCGGAGCCAGTAAGGACCAAAAGCTGGCTGCTATCATAACCCCTGCCGAAAAACCAAGCATTACATCCAAAAGCTTCTGATTTATCTCCTTGAAAAAAAATACAACTGC
>NZ_CEZJXU010000334.1:0-2977 GCF_983023055.1 Dethiosulfatibacter sp.
GTTTTTCCGGTTGTCTCCGGACCCCATGCCTCCAAGAACTATCCTTTTTATTTCAACACCCTGGTTTATTAGATTTTCAAAAACCTGAGGAATCTTGGCTATAAGAAGTATCCTTCCTTTCACATTTTTGAAGCATTCACTAAAATTGTCCACAGAAGTAACCTTAATATCAATTGTTTTTGGCGCTGCCGTCAATGTAACCTTCTTTAAAAAAGGATTGTTGTCAAGTTCATCGTCTACAATTATTACTACATCGGCTTCAAGATGTGGTATCCACTTAACAACCACCTGTCCATGAAGGAGTCTGTCATCAATTCTTGCTAATATTATTTCTCTCATTTCCCCTCCTGTACATGACCCATTTCCCTGTTGACAAATACGAGTGTTCCCTTTGAAGTCTCAACGAGTTCATCCATATTTATATCTTCCTTCATGAAGTATTCAATAAGCATTGGAAAATTCACACCTGTCAGAAGATGGAAATACCTGTCTTGCAAAATATCAATGGAAACATTGAAGGGGGTTCCACCATACATGTCTGTAAAAACGCAAATATGGCCTGTTCCATTCATAGCTTCCAGTATTCTGTTCTTTAATCCCTCAGGACTATCCCCAGGGTTCAATGAAATGGCACAAGCATTCTCCTGCTTTCCTACTATCATTTCTACACTCTTTAAGAGCTCCCTTCCGAAATCTCCATGAGTCACTATTATTGTTTTCATTTTTTCATCCTCGGTTTTGACTATATTAAATTAATTAATATCATTTTATTATAACACACTTATTCATTTAATAGAATAATACAAACGCCTTCATAATTAAACACTTTTTTTGTAAAACTTGTGTTAAATATTGTTAATTATTCAATTTATAATAAAACATGGAAGTTTTCAATTTTTTCTGATATATTAGTATCATGTGATAAAAATAAAGTAGTAATATTAATTTAAAGAGGAGAAAAATATGGGAAAACATAAAAGAAATTTCGAGACAGAAAACTTTAAATTTGTGCAGAATGGAGATTGTGAATACTTCCCCTGCCACAAGGGCGTAGATGAGGGAAAATTCAACTGCCTTTTCTGCTTCTGCCCCCTTTACATGCTAAAGAACCAATGCGGAGGAAACTTCAAAGTCTCAAAGGGTGTAAAGGACTGTTCAAATTGTACAATCCCCCATTCTCCAGGCGGATACGAATATGTAATGAACAAAATGAAAGAGGTAATAAAAATAGGTAGCGATTTTTAATCGCTGCCTTAATTTTTTTCATTATATCTCAGATATTAGCTAATTCCTGCTACATTTCCTATATATACATGATTTAAATATTTCTTTGCACGTTTTTTTGCTTTTAGTAATGTTTCCACTTTTGTTGGAGGATTATTCATCTTGTATGCTGGATAATACCTGGACAGATGAAGTACTATTTCCCTATCTATGGATCCTAGCCATTTGAAAAGTTCTTCAAGGTTACTCATGTCATCATTCTCCCTTTCAACTACCAGTGTTGTAACTTCTAAATGTGCCTTACTTTTGTAGATGGTCTTTATGGTTTCCATTACAGGGTCTAGCCTTCCACCGCATATATTTTTATAGTATTCATCAGAAAAGGATTTAAGGTCCACATTGAATGCATCCATATACTTCAGTAACTCCATAAGAGGCTTGTGGTTGATGAAACCATTGGTTACACATACAGTCTTAAGACCATAGGATTTCGCCAGCATGGCAGTATCAATCATATATTCATACCAGACTGTAGGCTCGTTGTATGTAAAGGCTATAGAATCAAGATTCTCGTTCATGGTTATTTCAACAAGCCTTTCATAGGGTAGAAATACAGACTTGGGATGTTCATCCAATGATATCTCATGGTTCTGGCAAAATCTACAACTAAAATTGCATCCACTGCTTCCAAAGGACATAATCTGTGTTCCCGGCATAAAATGATAAAGAGGTTTCTTTTCAATAGGGTCTATGGCATATGATGTTATACTTCCATAGTTCAACGCATAGAGAATATTGTTTATATTCTTTCTCTGCTTACATATCCCCGTTTTGTTTATTGGAATAAGGCAATAGTGGGGGCACAATGTGCATCTGATTCCCTTTTCTTCCAGTTCCCAAAATCTTGCTTTTTCCATACTTCCTCCTAGTGGTGTCTGGTTACTTTAAATCTTTCCATCTCGTATTCTTCCCACTGGTTGATACCTGCCTTACTAAGGGCTATTCTCAACTGTTCGTCAATATCGTCTATTCCATCTAGATTCGGAAGAAGAAGTCCCTTTTTACTGCCACTGGTAACTATGACTCCATAGTTGTATGGATCAAGCATATCTTTAGAATGTATTTTTTCAGCAGGAGATAGTATGTCAACTGAATAAACAAGGTCTTCAAGTTCATCCTCTCCAACCGGATTAAACCTTGGATCATATATTCCGGCACTTATGGCATTATTGATTATTTCTTCTGCAACACTGTCCTTTGTAGGATTTATAGTTCCTATACATCCTCTAAGATTTCCATCTTTTTTAATTGATACAAATACTCCAGCCCTGTCGTTGGTAAGCTCTTTATCCAAAGTTTCCTCATTAAACTTTATAGTCCTGTTTTCAAAAACATAGGTTTCAAGAGTCTTCCTGGCAAGCCTTACAAAGCTATCTTCTATGTCTCTTATCTTCCTCAACCAGGACCTGTTCTCTCTGGTTATTTCATCAAATATCTTAAATTCATCTGCCCTTCCTTTAACCTTTAATTCAGCACATCCATATCCTACACCAAAGGGACCTTCATATGACAAAACTTTGTTATCGGTTTCAAGGCCGTCAAGGGCACCCATAAGTATCTGAAGGGACCGCAATCCGCACTCACCGGCCTCGTCAGCATATGTTTCATCTACAGACATTATTCCCAGTCTGTTATTGTTTTTAATATATTCCATTATACTCTTGTCGAAACCCTTTCCTTTAGGAGAATATCC
>NZ_CEZJXU010000335.1:0-1883 GCF_983023055.1 Dethiosulfatibacter sp.
TGTCAACGCAGGTGTAGATACGTATATCCCAAATTCAATTGATTCTGTTTTTGCCGATGGTACTGTTACTTTAGTTGATGTGTCACTGAATATCACATACAATAAAGTTTGTACAATGCCAGAGCATACACATTTACTACCTGATGTAAATCCAATTCTAGATTGTGACGAAAACGCCCAACAAGACGATCCTCATTTTTGGCTTGATCCAGTTAGAATGTTACAAGCAGCTGAACTAGTTAAAGACAAGTTAATTGTTACATATCCAGAAAATATTATATGAAAATAACTTCACAGTAATGTCTGCTCTTTTAGAAAAGTTACAAGATGATTATCAAGTTATGGCAGATGAAGCAATTAAACCAATTATTACGACAGTAATGCTGTTTACTTACTGGCACGCTCGATATAATCTAGAAATAATGTCTGTTGTAATTGATGCACATTCACATTCATCAGAAATTATCCCTAGTGACATAATTACCTTGGTTAATGCTGCTCAATTATATTTTATTCATGAAATACTCTTTGAAAAAAATACTAACTCACCCGCTGGTGATCAAGTATTACTAGCTCTTCAAGAGGTTGATGATGAAGCAGTTGCTTTGTACCTACATGGCCTCGGAAACTTAACAGATGAAGAGATAGAAGACGGCTCAACATACATATCTATCATGTATGATAACCTAGATGTATTAATTGAAGCTACAAAATAGTACAGTTTTTGTACTATTTTCTTTATAAAGCCGATAACTATGTGTTATAATCGGTTATGCACATATTAAAAGAGGTGATATTAATGGAAAAATTTTCAGACCAAGAACTTGTCAGAAGAGAGAAACTAGAATTTTTAATTGAAAAAGGTATTGATCCTTTCGGGCAACGCTTTGATCGAAACAACAATACTCAAACATTAAAGGACAAGTTTGACAAGTATACAAAAGAAGAATTACATGATATGGATGCTGGAGAAATAATTGTAGCTGGCCGTATTATGACAAAAAGAGGAAAAGGAAAAGCTGGATTTGTTCATATAATGGACCAATTTGGACAAGTACAACTATATATAAGACTTGACGTAATAGGTGAAGATTCTTTTGAAGTATTCAAAAAATCAGACCTAGGTGATATTGTCGGAATTCATGGAACAATAATGAGAACTAATACAGGTGAATTAAGCGTTAGAGTAACAAAATTCACTCACCTTTCAAAAGCTTTAAGACCTCTACCGGAAAAATTCCATGGACTTACTGATATCGAAGAAAGATATCGTCGTCGTTACGTTGATTTAATTACCAATACTAAATCACGAGAAACATTTATTTTACGATCAAAAGTAATTACAATGATGAGAGAGATTCTTGATGAAAAAGGATTCTTAGAAGTTGAAACTCCGGTACTTCATCCGATTCTAGGTGGAGCTAACGCTAGACCTTTTATAACTCATCACAACACTTTAGATATGGAATTCTACTTAAGAATCGCAACTGAATTATATCTAAAAAGACTTATCGTTGGTGGCTTTGATGGTGTTTACGAAATTGGAAGAACATTTAGAAATGAAGGAATGAGTATAAAACATAATCCAGAATTTACAATGTTAGAACTATATCAAGCATATGGAAATATCGAAACAATGATGGAATTAACTGAATACTTAATATCTACAATCGCTAAGAAATTCGATAAAGGAACTGTTATCTACGGCGAAAAAGAAATTCATTTAGGCGCTCCTTGGGTAAAACTACACATGGCTGACGCTGTAAGAGACGTTGTTGGAATTGATTTTTGGGATAAAGAAATGACTTTTGAAAAAGCAAAAGCATTCGCTCTAAAAAAAGATTTAGAAGTTCCAGCTCATTATACAGGAACAGGGCATATCC
>NZ_CEZJXU010000335.1:1893-2971 GCF_983023055.1 Dethiosulfatibacter sp.
TTTGTATATGGACATCCTATCGAAATTAGTCCATTAGCCAAAAAAAATAAAATAGATCCTCGTTTTACAGATCGTTTTGAACTATTCATTGATGGACGCGAATACGCAAATGCATTCACTGAATTAAACGATCCAATCGATCAAAAAGCTCGTTTCACAGCACAACTAGAGGAAAAAGAACTTGGAAATGTCGAAGCAACCGAAATGGATATAGATTACATCGAAGCTTTAGAATATGGAATGCCGCCAACAGGCGGACTCGGAGTTGGAATAGACCGTTTAATTATGTTACTAACTGATTCTCCATCAATAAGAGATGTTCTATTATTCCCACATATGAAACCAAGAGGTAACTAATAAAAAAGCACAAGTTTGAAAAAACTTGTGCTTTTTATATATCTTGTCCAATCATTAATTCGTCGTCTTCATATATGAAAATACCTAAATTCTCAGCTATTTCAACAAATATATCAACAATACTAACATAGTCGTAATCCATCTTGCTAAATACAATCTTAAGTGTTTCATTCATTTTGTCTTTTATATAATCAAAATCATTACGTCGTTCCATTATCATATTCTCGACACAAGTTTCTAACTCATTTAATTCATCAATGTTTGAATCAATGTCGTTATTCTCCATATCCGTTCTAATATCATAAATATATAGTAAGTATAGAACCATTTCACTATAATTTTCAAAATCATCACAGTGAGACTGAAACAATGTATCAAAATATATTCTAATAATTTCAAATTGAGTGTGTAAATAGTTAAATCCAGTTCTGAAGATAATATCTAAATCATCATCAACATCTTTTTCTTCAACTAGTAAGTCATAAATGTGATTCAATACTGAGTAAATAGGTTCTAATCGATCATAAATAACCGATTTATTCTTTTGGAAAGTTTCTATAACTTCGTGGTTTTCCATTTTCCAAGATGCGAAATCTTTATATATATAATTATCCAAGAGCAATATCCAATGTCATCATGACGGCAAAGCCAATCATAGCCCCTATTGTAGCTATTTTTGTTGTTTCCATCATTTGAGATTCAGGAATTAATTCTTCGATTA
>NZ_CEZJXU010000336.1:0-2603 GCF_983023055.1 Dethiosulfatibacter sp.
ATTGCACGAAAATAAGTGATATGCTTGGAATAACAGGTTATGAAATAGGCGGAACCAAAGGTGATTACATAATCCTTGACCAGAAGGTCGGCCCCCTTCTCCCAATGCCTGTCTATCCAGTACCCTCTACTACATATATGGGCATTCATGTAACTCCAACCATAGACGGCAATGTAACCGTTGGACCAAATGCAAATTCTTCAACAGACTATTCGAATTACGGAATATCAAAAGATGCAATGGATTATCTTGCTGAAGATGCGTCTAATCTATGGCCACATATACACCGAAAGGATTATATAAGAAACTACTCAGGCATACAGCCTACCTGGAAAGACAAGAATGGAGTAATAAAGGACTATGTAATCGAAGCAAGAAAAGATATACCAAATACGGTGAACCTTGTGGGTATTGAATCTCCTGGACTTACCTCTGCCGTACCAATAGCGAAATATGTAGTTGGATTAATCAAGGAAATAGAAACTCTAGTAACCAATGATGCTTTCAATCCAAATAGAACTGGAATAGTGAAATTTTCCGAAAAAACACCTGCAGAACAAGCTGAACTCATAAAAGAAAATCCCGACTATGGTGAGATCATCTGTAGATGCGAAACAGTAACCAAGGCTGAGATACTTGAGGCAATACACAATCCTCTTGGTGTAGATACTATAACTGGTATAAAATATAGAACTCGTGCCCTGATGGGACGTTGCCAGGGTGGTTATTGTCAAATGAGAATCACCAAACTAATTCAGGAAGAAAAGAATAAAAAAGTAGAAGAAGTCATTTATTCCAGACAATCTTCACAAATGTTTACAGGAAAGGTGAGAATATGATTGAAAAAAATATTGATGTAGCAATAATAGGTGGAGGCCCTGCAGGACTGGCAGCAGCTTTGGAACTCCATAAACAAGGCATTAATAATATTCTCATATTAGAGAGAGAAAAATATTTAGGTGGTATATTAAGACAATGCATTCACGATGGATTTGGTCTAACAAGATTCAATGAATCATTAAGCGGACCTGAATATGCACAAGTATTTATAAAAGCAATTATTGGGTCAAATATTTCATATATGACAGATACCTCTGTTTTATCCATTTCAAAAAATAGAACCATTCGTGCTGCCTCCAGAAAAGGTCTAATGGAAATAAATGCAAAAGCAATAATCATAACAACAGGATGCAGGGAAAGAACAAGAGGAGCCCTTGCAATACCAGGTGAACGACCTGCTGGTGTCTATACAGCAGGAGTAGCACAGGCCTATACAAATCTTTACAATACAATGGTGGGTAAAAATATTGTTATTCTTGGTTCTGGAGATATAGGTCTGATAATGGCAAGACGACTTACACTTGAAGGTGCAAACGTGCTGGGAGTATATGAAATTCAATCCTATCCCAGCGGACTTAATAGAAATATTGAGCAATGTCTAAATGACTATAATATTCCACTTTACCTCAGTCATACAGTTGTTAATATACATGGAAACAGCAGACTTAAAGGGGTCACAATTGCAAAAGTCGATAAAAATAAAACTCTAATTCCAGGAACCGAAAAATATATAGAGGCAGATACACTTGTACTGTCAGTTGGACTGATTCCTGAAAACGAATTATCCCTTGATGCTACAGTTAAACTGGATTCAAGAACCAACGGACCTATAGTTGATGAAAACTATCAGACATCAGTAGACGGAATATTTTCTGCAGGAAATTCACTCCACGTTCACGACTTGGTTGATTTTGTATCAATGGAGGCAGAATGTCTAGCCAGATCTGTGAAGGAATATATAGATCATAACAATCTAAAGCCTTGCACCATTGATATAATACCGGACCAAAACATAATTTATACAGTACCTCAAAAAATCAGCGCCACAAAAGATTTCACTCTGTATTTCAGGGTAAATAAACCCATGGAAAATATAGCATTATCAATATATCAAGGTAGTCATAAAGTATTTGAAAAGAAAATCAAAAAAATGATACCTGCTGAAATGACCAAAATAAATCTTAATAAAGATATGCTAAGTGATTCAATACCTTTGGAGGTGAATCTCATATGACAATAAATAAAACTTGTATAATATGTCCTATTGGATGCAGTTTAAGTGCTGAATATGATGAATCAACAAAGAAAATAGAGAACCTAACAGGTGCCGCCTGTAAAAGAGGTGTAACCTATATGACTCAGGAACTTTTGAATCCAATGAGAACAATCCAATCATCAGTATTAGTAATTGATGGTGTTCTGCCTCTTGCAAGTGTCAAAACCAGTGCTCTAATACCGAAGGACAAGATTTTTGAAGTGATGAAACTTGTCAAGTCCATAAGGCTTGCAGCACCTGTGGAAGCAGGCTTCATCGCTAAAAAAAACGTATTGGACCTAGATGTCGATATAGTGGTGACAAAAACTGTAAATAAAAACCAATCTATTAGTCTTCAAATGCAAGATGTTAGTTATGTTAGATTAGTAAACACAAACTATTTCCTTAATACCGGATCACCACATTATGTAACTTTCAGAGATGATATTAAAAATATTGATGTTTATAACCGTGGCAGGGAAATAAGATATAGTGCAGAATTTTCACC
>NZ_CEZJXU010000336.1:2613-2969 GCF_983023055.1 Dethiosulfatibacter sp.
GTATGTATCCCTTCCCAACACTAAGTTAGATTCAATAAACTTGTTGTGATTTTATAAAAATCATTACAGGATGCAAGCTCAAGGCAGCTGATTTCAAAACCAGCTGCCTTTCCATATTGTTATTTTCTAATTTCCACCTACTGCATTGGAATAAAACTCACCTTCCAAATATCATCGTCATTTTTCACAAGACTAAAACCATACTTAAAATTTTCCTCATTGTCGTAATCGCTGTTCCATTTTATTACGGCATAATTGCCCTCTATTTCAACCTCTACATTGTAGGCTTCTTCGAAAACTCCATAATCCTTCATTCTATCCCTTTCAGGTATATTAAAATGTTCTTCCTTGGTCCA
>NZ_CEZJXU010000337.1:0-2958 GCF_983023055.1 Dethiosulfatibacter sp.
TAGAGGCTGCAGTTGCAGACCATGCTGAAGGACTATACAACGATGGAAAACTAGTTGGATGCGTAAAGAGAGCCCATGATGTAGATTCAAACCTTACATCCCATATACTCTTTGAAAACCTTGTAGTAAAGGCATCTGGAGTGCTAGCATTTAACAACCTACTTGAAAAGAACAACATAGATGCAGCATCCATAGACTATGTAATAGAATGCTCCGAAGAAGCATGTGGAGACATGAATCAAAGAGGTGGAGGAAACTTCGCCAAAGCAATAGCAGAAAAATGTAATGCAATAAATGCAACAGGATCAGATACAAGAGGATTCTGTGCAGCACCTGTACATGCACTTATCCAGGCATCAGCCCTTGTAAAGGCAGGAGTATATAAAAATGTAGTAATAGTGGCAGGTGGAGCAACTGCAAAGCTTGGAATGAATGGAAAAGACCATGTCAAAAAGGACATGCCAGTACTTGAAGACGTACTAGGAGCATTTGCAATACTAATAAGCGAAAATGACGGCATAAACCCACAAATAAGAACAGACCTTGTAGGAAGACATACAGTAGGAACAGGATCCTCTCCCCAGGCAGTAATAACAGCACTTATTACAGACCCTCTTGATAAGGCAGGACTTAAAATAACAGATATAGACAAATATTCAGTAGAAATGCAAAATCCAGACATAACAAAACCAGCAGGAGCAGGAAACGTTCCAGAATCAAACTACAAGATGATAGGAGCCCTTGGAGTAAAGAGAAAAGACATAGAAAGAAAAGAACTCCTGGGATTCGTTAAAGATCATGGAATGAACGGATGGGCACCAACCCAGGGACATATACCATCAGGAGTGCCATATCTTGGATTTGCAATGGAAGACCTTACAACAGGAGATTTAAACAAGGCAATGATAGTAGGAAAAGGAAGTCTATTCCTAGGTCGTATGACCAACCTATTTGACGGAGTATCAGTAATACTCGAAAGAAACCCCGGTGCATCGGATGAGGCACCAGAAAGCACAGTATCGCAAGAAGTTGTAAAAAATATGATAGCTGAAGCAATGAGAGGATTTGCAACACAAATGCTCGACGGACAGGAGTAATCATATGGAAGAGAAAAAGATAAAACAACTCATTGGAAAAACAATGCTAGATATAGCAGAAGCAATAGAAACAGGATCATTCGGAGAAAAAACAAAGGTAGGAATAACAATACTTGGAAGCGAGCACGGAAGCGAAAACCTAATAAAGGGAGCAGAACTAGCCGCAAGAAACAACCCAGACATGGAAGTAATCCTAATAGGACCAAAGAATGATTCACAACTTGAGACCGTAGAAATAGACTGTGAATCAGACATGCACAATAAGATGGAAGAACTTCTCGATACAAAATACATAGATTCATGTGTAACCATGCACTACAACTTCCCAATAGGAGTATCAACAGTAGGAAAAGTATTCACTCCAGGAATGGGAAAGGAGATGTATCTAGCAACAACAACGGGCACATCATCGCTACACAGAAGCGAAGCAATGGTAAAAAACGCCCTTCACGGAATAATAACGGCAAAAGCAATGGGAATAGAAAAGCCTACAGTAGGGATACTAAACCTAGACGGAGCAAGACAGGTTGAAAGAGCCCTTAAGGATTTAGATTCAAAGGGATATAAGATAAACTTCGCAGAATCAATGCGTTCAGACGGCGGAGCCGTAATGAGAGGAAATGACCTCCTAATAGGAACAGCAGATATAATGGTAACAGATACCCTTACAGGAAACATAATGATGAAGGTGTTCTCATCCTTCACAACGGGAGGAAGCTACGAAGCATCGGGATTCGGATACGGACCTGGAATAGGTGAAAACTACGACAGGACAATACTTATCCTTTCAAGGGCTTCAGGCATTCCCGTAGTAGCAAATGCACTGTCCTATGCAAAGGACCTTGCAAAGGGAAGACTTGCAGAAAAATGCAGCGCAGAGTTTGAAGCGGCAAAAAAGGCAGGCCTTAATGAAATACTTGAATCATTAAAGGAAACCAAAAAAGTTGAATCAAAAGAAGAAGTTAAGATTCCTGAAAAGGAAATTGTAACGGGACAGATTGCAGGAATAGACATAATGGATCTTGAAGATGCAGTGGAAGCCTTATGGAAGGAAGACATCTATGCCGAAAGCGGCATGGGATGCACAGGTCCAATAGTTAGAGTAAGTGATGCCAAGGTCAAGGATGCAGTAGCAGCTCTTGTGAAGGCTGAATTCATGGCAGGCTAGTTCCTCTTTGTTTTTTGAAAATTGATTTCTAGGAACGGTAGTTTAACAACTCCATATATACAATATCAACTATACAAACAACAAAAAATTATCCGTTCCTTTAAATATTAAAATTTATTATCCGATACCAAGTATTCATGTGTTTAGCAAAATGCTTTTTATTGAGATAATGTAAATATCTATATTGAAAAACTGTTCTTTTTAAAGGGCAGTTTTTTATTACAGGAAATCACAATGAGGCTTTTCAATCCGTATTATTATGAAATTTTCGTAATTGACAAAAGATTAACAAAACACAATGCCCTATTATTAATATTTTGTAATATTTGAAGAGGGTCGATTATATTTGAGACTAGACAAAATATTAGTTGGACTTCCGTGAAGAAAATGTTTAAATTTGAAAGATGAATCTCTAGGAGGGTTAAGTCGATTAGATGATGCAAACCTTATATTTTGATACTGAATATAGCTACGAATTCATCTGGTTGATAAGGAGTCCAAATTTATAAAACGACTTTTTGTTAATTAAATATCATATATTGTTGACTGGAAAAGGTTATTATATAATATATATATATTGGTGTGACCATCACAATTTGGTTATCCCCAACCGTAGGTCGTACCATACTACCGAAGGAGGAAGTAAATGAATATTATTATCCCCATTAAGCAGGTTCCTGAAACGAGTAATGT
>NZ_CEZJXU010000338.1:0-2958 GCF_983023055.1 Dethiosulfatibacter sp.
CATTCATACTCTACTGTGTCAACAACTCTTTTAATCTTTTTTTACTTATTTTTCAATGCTTGTTTACTTGCTTTTTATACTGTTTTGTTTCCCGCTCCCTTTTGGGTGCTTTACTAGTATAGCGACCGTCATTGCTTTTGTCAACTGTTTATTTCAGTTCTTTATTGTGCTTTTTTCAGCCGTTTTTTTCGCCCTCTTTTGAGGTGCTTTATCAGTATAGGGATTTACGGCCTCATAGTCAATGATTATTTTAATTCTTTTCATGTTTTTTTCGAATAATGCAATTTGAAATTTTACTTACATATTTATATATATAAGCAGGAATTTACATCCTCATTAATTCTTTACTTTACTGCCTCTTAAATCGCATCTGATTCCAACGGTCGGATATCTCTTCCAAGGAAATCTAATGCCAAACAGGCAAAAAAACCAGAATATATATCCAAAGCATTAAACTTTACATAAATATCCTGATTCAAATTCCAAATTATTCAGTTATCTATTTCCCGAATGTTTCCTTTACACTTTCAAGTCTCTTCCTTATTGGTACATTATAAGGACATCTAGGCTCGCAAACTCCGCATTTTATACAGTCCGAAGCTTTTGAGAACATCCCTTCATATCTTTTAACGGCCCAATCGTTTAGGTCATATCTTTTAACATAGTTTTCCAAAAGCATTGCTCCCGGTATGTTTATACCCTGCGGACAAGGAAGACAGTAACCGCATCTTCTGCAAAAATCCGAACCAAGTTCCTTTACCTCTTCATCGATTTCAACCATTTCCTCTTCTGTTAAAGGTGACAGGTTTTCTGCTACGGATGAATTTTCAACTACCTGTTCAACACTATCCATGCCGGGTATTGCAAGGGTAACAAAGTCCGTGTTAAGTATATACTTTATTGAAAGTACAGGCTTTGAGAAAGCTCCTCCTGCCACAGGCTTCATTATAATTACACCTATGTTCTTTTCAGCAGCCTTTATTAGAACCTCTACTCCCTGATCTTCAACAGGATTATATGGAAATTGATATGTCTCAAATTCTTCATAGGAAAGTGCCTTTTCAAGAATTTCATGATTGTGGCTTGTTATTCCTATATGTCTTATTTTACCTTCTTCCTTGGCTTCAATCAAAGCCTTTAAAGCTCCGTCCTCAGAAACCACATCCGAAAACTTGCCTCTGGTACTGGTATCATGGACCTGATATAGATCAATATATTCAACTCCAAGAGCTTCCAGACTGTCGTTTATATTCTTCTTCATGTCATAATAGTTGTATGCCTGGGCCTTCGTCGCTATGATGAAGCTTTCCCTACCCACTTCCTTAAGCGCATTTCCTATATAACTTTCACTGACGCTGTATGCTCTTGCAGTGTCAATAAAATTGATTCCCTTGTTTTTGCACTCCTTGATTATCTCAAGAGCACCTTCCTTTGAAACTCTCTGAATAGGTATACCACCAAGTCCTATTACTGAAACTTCTAATCCTGTCTTTCCTAGAGTCTTAAATTTCATGAATTCCTCCTAACCGAAATATGAGTTAAAAAGCTTTTTAACATAAACAGCATCAAAATACTCCGTTTCCTTGTATGCAGTTTCCTTGTCGTGATTCCTAATAGACATGGCTATGGAATTCAGCGATTGTACATGCCACTTTGGATTCTCACATACATATTGAATATATCTTAGAAATCTTACTATTACATCGTTAAGCTCTTCAAGCATTCCTGTTAGTATTTCATTTCTGCATACATCTCTGATTATTTTAAAAAACTCATAATCTGCAGCTATATATTTCAAATAGTCGCTGCTGCCGTTATACTTTTCCATTTCATATGCAATTTCAATAAGCCTTGCAGCTTGTTCAGGCGATGCATGCTCCGCTGCCAATTCGGCGGCATAGGCCTCCATCTTCTTCTTAACCTGATAAGCGTTTTTCACTTCCTTTATGTCTATCTGCGTTACATACGTTCCTACTCTAGGTATCATATTTATCATAGACCTGTTTGACAATCTCAACAAAGATTCTCTTACAGGAGTTCTGCTTATATTGAATTCCGTTGCTATCTTCTTTTCCTCTATTATATCCCCCGGTTTGTACTCCAAGTTCAATATCCTATCCAAAACTGTGCTGTACACATGATCATTTATATTTCTTACTTCCATTTTCCCTCCTAGTATTAGATTGATATATTAACACTACATATAGTATAGCATAACCTTGGTTTTATTGTTATATCAACTTGTTTTTAGTTCGTTTTAAAGCGGCTTGTTACTTTTAGCGCCGTGAAAAGCATTGTTTTTTGATTTCGTGAGCATTTGTGATCAAGAAGTCCAAGTCGGTTAGCAAGCAAAAAAATACCAGGATTTAATCCTGGCATAGATCTTTCATATTCAGCACATGCAGCATGCTTGGCTCATTAAATACTATCATTCTGTTACTTCGTATGTTTTTTCTAAATATACTATCTTTTAGTATTATAACTCATCTTCTTCTAGCTTATGAGTACTAATGTGAAAAATTATGTCATTATAAAATTCCTTATTTTTATAAAGTAGATATTTTTCAGAGTCTCTTATTTCTTCATATTTATTCAAAAAAATCACTCCATTCAAGCAACTCGTTAACATTAGCAGAGATATCGTTCCTTCACTTAACCTTCCAAATCCATATTTTTCCAGGATAGTGATTATCTCATAGCCATAGGTTTCTTGTTCAGAAATTATTTTTAAAATGCACCCATCTAGTGTTTCTCCTACTTCTAGTATTCAATAACAACAATCTTCAATAGCTATACATCATAATGACTTTTTATATTTATAAGAGATATGCTTTACATACTCATCTCCATTTCGAGATAGATATACTTCCTTATTTTCATTTACAAAACCAGGCACCGATCCTCCACTAATTACGCAATCCACGGCAGGAACATTTAATCTTGCATCCTCTCCGTCAC